>JALRKU010000080.1 GCA_023254755.1 Aeromicrobium sp.
CATCACCAGCGCGGCCTCGACCGTGCGCGACGCGACGAACCCGAGGCCCAGCAGGTGCTCGGCGGGGCGGAGCACGGGGAGCAGGGCGATCGCCGTGCCGACGCACGCGACCGCTAGGACGATCTCGAGCACGACCGCCCAGCGGGCCGCGGTCGCCGATCCGCCGCCGTCGAGGAACGGCTGCTTGAGGGCGAGCGCCGGGATCGAGGTCACGAAGGTCAGCAGGTAGAGCCAGCCCGCGACGCGGGCCGATCGGTGCGGGTCCATGGCGCTCCTCGGATCAGTGAGGTGTACGGCGTACACCGAGTGGTCGAGATCCTAGGTGTACGGTGTACGCCAGTCAACCGGTCCGATCGACCCGGAGGTGTGCGCGTGGCAGAGCGACGCCGGCCGCTGTCCCGCGAGCGCGTCGTCGCCGAGGCCGTCGCCCTCGCTGACGCCGACGGACTCGATGCCGTGAGCATGCGGGCGCTCGCGACGCGCCTCGACGTCGTGCCGATGGCCCTCTACAAGCACGTCGCGGACAAGGAGGACCTGCTCGACGCGATGGTCGAGGCGGTCGTGGCCAGCTACGCCGACCCTCCCGAGGGCGCGGACTGGCGGGCGTCGCTGCGGGCCCGGGTGCTCGCGGCGCGCGACGAGCTCGGCAGCCACCCGTGGCTGCGCCGTGCGATCGAGACCCGCGCCCGACGGACCGAGGCGGTCCTGGCGCACATGGACGCCGCGGCGGGCGACCTCGTAGCGGGCGGCTTCACGATCGACCAGGTCCACCACCTGATGCACGTACTGGGCCACCGGCTGTGGGGATTCAGTCCAGAGGCCTTCGCGGGGGAGCCGACCGCGATCGCGCCCGGCGCCGACCTCGAGGCCGTGCTGGCGGCGGCCGAGCAGCGGTTCCCCCACGTCGTCGCGATCACCCGTGACGCGATGGCGCGGCGGCCGGGCGGGTCGTGCGACGAGGGCGCCGAGCTCGAGCTCGCCCTGGACCTGTTCCTCGACGGCGCCGCGCGCCTGCGTGACACGGGGTGGGCGTCGGGCTGAGCCTCAGCTCGCGGCCGACGACGTGTGCGCGCTGGTGCCGCGGGCTCGTCGCAGCGTTCGGTCCAGCCAGCGGGCCGCGCCGTCACCGCCGAGCACCATGCCGGTGACGTGCTCGAGCGCGGGCACCTCGGTGAGGGTCACGTCGGCACCCCGCGCACGCCAGCGCACCGCGAGGTCCCGGGTCTGTGCCGGAGGGACGAGCGGATCGCGCCGCGACGTGTAGAGGTAGACGGGCACGACCGGCGCCGTCGTGCCGAGGCTGTTCTCGCGCATCCGGGCCTGCCAGTCGGGCCGGCGCAGGACGTTCTCGGTCATCAGCTCGTCGACGCCGACGAAGTGGGGGCCGCGCAGCGTCGCGGTGACGACCGACGACCGCCGGAGCCGGTCCATGTGCCGCTCGCCCTCGGCGGTGAGGAAGCGTGGCAGGTCGAGCTCGGGGTAGGCCGCGTTCAGCCCGAGGGCGCCGTAGCCGGCGAAGAACGAGTACATCGAGCCCTCGACGTGGTCGCCCGTCGCCTCCAGGTCGGCGGGGACCGAGCCCGACGCGACGCCCGCGAGCGGCAGGTCGGGGGCGTAGACCGGGTGCAGCTCGGCGGCCCAGGCCGAGGCGTGCCCGCCCTCTGAGTAGCCGAACACGCCGTGCGGCACGTCGTCGGGGAGTGCGGCGGCCGCGAACGAGCGGGCGGCGCGCAGCGCGTCGAGCACGTTGCGACCGAGCGTGCGACCGATGACGTACGGGTGGTCGCCGGGCGTGCCGAGGCCCTCGTAGTCGGTCATCACGACCGCGTGGCCCATCGACAGCAGGCGGGCCACGAACGCGGTCTCCCAGTCCAGGCCGCGGGCGACCAGGCGCGAGGGCGCCGCGTAGTTCGCCAGGCCGTGGGTGCCCGGGGCGTAGGCCACCAGGCCGCGGACCGTGCCCGGGGGCACCAGGAGGGTCGCCGACACCAGGGTCGGCGAGCCGTCGAGCCGGGTCGAGCGGTGCAGCAGGCGCCAGGTGGCCGCTCGCAGTCGCAGCCCGGGGAGCAGGAACGCGTCGACCGGTTCGTGATCGACCACCTCGCCGGCGACACCCGTGCCGGGATCGGCGGCCTGCTCGTAGAAGCCGGGGCGCGGCCGCCAGCGCAGCGGACCCGGCCGAGGCCGGGTCTGACCGGCCGACCGGGCGACCGTGGTGGCCACGCCCAGCAGCGCGGCGGGCAGTGACGTGCTCCGGAGCATCTCGCCATCGTGGCAGACCCCTCGGGGGTTCGCCGGGATTCGACCACGCCCGTGATCAGAGTGGCGTTCCCGAGGGGTGGTGGATCCGCAACGGAATGATCCCGTCGCCCGTGGGATGGTGGCTGAGCAACCCAGACGCGGCCGATTCGGTTGTCGATCCACCAACCCTGCCGGCCGTCCGCCTTTCGGTTGCGGATCCACCACCCACGGGGAGAGCGAGCACAGGTGACTCGCCAGTAGGGTCAGGGCATGAGCACTCCCGAGCACGTGGTCGTCGTCGGTGCGGGTCTGGCCGGATCCAAGGTGGTGCAGGAGCTCCTGCGCCTCGGCTTCCAGGGCCGCATCACCCTGATCGGCGCGGAGGACCACGCACCGTACGACCGGCCGCCGCTGTCCAAGCAGGTCCTCGCCGGGGCCAAGGAGCCCGACGAGGTCGTGCTCGCCCGCCTCGAGACGCTCGAGCAGGCCGGAGTCGACCTGCGGCTCGGCCGCCGCGCGACGCACGTGGGCGCCGGTGCGGTCACGCTCGACGACGGATCGGTCGTCGAGGGCGACGCCGTCGTGGTCGCCACCGGGGTCGGGCCGCGGGTGCCCGACTGGCTCGAGGTCGGCGGACCCCTGCACGTCCTGCGCACGCGCGAGGACAGCCTGCGACTGCGCGAGGCGATCTCCGGCGCGTCCTCGCTGCTGGTGCTCGGTGGTGGCTTCATCGGCGCCGAGGTCGCGGCCACCGCGGTCACCGCGGGCCTGCAGGTGACGCTGGTCGAGGCGCGCGACACGCTGCTCGCCGGGGCGTTGCCCACCGAGGTCGGCGACGTCGTGGCCGACCTGCACCGCTCGCACGGCGTCGACGTCCGCACGGGCGTCGCGGTCGAATCGGTCGTCGCCCGCGACGGACGCGCCGTCGCGACCCTGGCCGACGGCACCGAGCTCGTCGCCGACGTGGCGGTCGTCGGCTTCGGCACCACGCTCGACTCCGGACCGCTCACCGACCTGCCCGACGCCGAGCCGGGCGTCCGGGCCGACGCGCGCGGGCGGGTCGACGGCGTGCCCGGCGTCTACGCGGTCGGCGACGTCGCGGCCTGGTTCGACGAGGGTCTGGGTCGCCACGTGCGGCGCGAGCACTGGTCGTCGGCGTCGGAGCAGGCTGCCCGGGTCGCCCACGAGCTCGTCGGTGCGGAGCTGCCACCCTGCCTCGCGGCGTCGCTGCCGTACTTCTGGAGCGACCAGTACGACGTGAAGATCCAGGTCGTCGGTCGGCCCGCGCTGGCGACCTCGGGAGCCTGGGCCGAGCACGAAGCGGGCGAGCACGTGGTCTACGAGCTCACCGACGGTGATCGCCTCGTCGCGGCGATCACCGTCGGCAGCCCCCGCCTCGTCGGGCCGCTGCGCAAGCGGCTGGCCGAGTCGTCCTGATCAGCCGGCCAGCGCCGGGTAGAGCGCCTCGACGGGTGCTGCCAGGCCGGCCTTGACCTGGCGGCTCACGGCGTCGGCCAGCACCTCGTGCGCGCCGGCCTCCAGTCCGTCGTAGGCCTGCCGGACGACGTCCGCCGGATCGTTCTTGTCGACGTCGAGACCGGCCGTCATCGGGGTGTCGGTGTAGCCCAGGTGCAGCGCGGTCACCTGCACGCCCTCGGGGGCGAGCGCCAGCCGCTGGGTGTTGGTCGCCGACCAGAGCGCCGCCTTCGTGGCGCTGTAGGCGTCGGCGATGCCGATCCAGCTGAGCACCGACAGCACCGACACCAGGCCACCCTGCTGCCGCCGCAGCGCCGGGGCGAACGCGTTGGCGACCCGCTGCGCACCCCAGAAGTTGGTCTCGAACAGGTCCCGCGCGGCCTCGAGGTCCTCGGCCAGGAGCGACGCTCCGGTCGCGGCGCCGGCGTTGTTGACGACCAGCGTCACGTCGTCGGCGGCCTCGGCGGCCGCCGCGACCGACGCCGGGTCGGTCACGTCGAGCTGCAGCGGCACGACGCGCTCGTCGTCCCACTCGCGCGGGGTGCGGGCGGTCGCGTAGACCTTCGTCGCTCCGCGCTCGAGGGCCTGGTGGACGAACTCGCGGCCGAGGCCGCCGTTGGCGCCGGTCACGAGGACGACGCCGCCGTCGATCGTCGTCATGTCAGATCCTCTCGATGATCGTCGCGTTGGCCAGGCCGCCGGCCTCGCACATGACCTGCAGGCCGTAGCGCCCGCCGGTCTGCTCGAGGTTGTTGAGCAGCGTCGTGGTGAGTCGGGCGCCGGATCCGCCGAGCGGGTGGCCGATCGCGATCGCGCCGCCGTTGACGTTGACCTTGGCCAGGTCGGCACCGGTCTCGCGCTGCCACGCGAGCACGACCGACGCGAACGCCTCGTTGACCTCGAACACGTCGATGTCGTCGATCGTCAGGCCGGCACGGGCCAGGACCTTCTGCGTCGCGGGGATGACGCCCGTCAGCATGTAGATCGGGTCGTCACCCGCGACCGCGAAGGCGTGGACGCGTGCGCGCGGCGTCAGGCCGAGGCGATCGGCGGACTCCCGGCTCGCGACCAGCACGGCGGCCGAGCCGTCGTTGACCGGCGAGCTGTTGCCCGCCGTGACCCGCCAGTCCAGCTCGGGGTAGCGCTGCTCCCAGTACTCGTCGCGGAAGGCCAGGCGCAGGCCGGCGAGGGACTCGACCGAGGTCTCAGGGCGGATCGACTCGTCGACGTGCAGGTCGTTGACGAACGACACCTGGGAGTCGAAGAGCCCGTCCTTCCACGCCGTCGCGGCACGACGGTGGGACTCGGCGGCGAACTCGTCGAGCTCGGTGCGCGAGAGGTTCCAGCGCTGGGCGATCAGCTCGGCGCTGATGCCCTGCGGCACCAGGCCCTGGTCGTACCGTGCGCCGACCTTCGGGCCGGCGAAGTCCTTGCCCTGGAACTGCGAGCCGATCGGGATCCGGCTCATCGACTCGACGCCGGAGGCGATCGCGACGTCGTAGGCGCCGGCGATGACGCCCTGCGCCGCGAAGTGGAGCGCCTGCTGGCTGGAGCCGCACTGGCGATCGACCGTGACCCCGGGGACGGACTCGGGGAAGCCGGCGCCCAGCAGCGCCCAGCGCGCGGTGTTGCCGGACTGCTCACCGATCTGGCCGACGGCGCCGCTGATGACGTCATCGACCTCGGCGGGGTCGATGCCGGTGCGCTCGACGAGCGCGGCGAGGGCGTGGGCGTGGAGGTCGACGGGGTGGACGTCGGCGTACGCGCCGCCGGGCTTGCCCTTGGCGACCGGGGTGCGGACGGCGTCGACGATGACGGCTTCTGCGGCCATGGCTGGTCCTTCTTTCGTGAGGAGTGACCCCACCGTAGGCCTGTCAGTAGGAAAATCCAACTTAGTGAGTCGTGATCTCCAACTCACCCGCTATCCTGGGTCCCGTGACCACCACCGACGTCCGTGACTGCTCCATCGCCCGCACCCTCGAGGTCGTGGGCGAGAAGTGGAGCCTGCTGGCGGTGCGGGAGCTCATGCTGGGCAGCGACCGCTTCGAGGAGATCGTGCGCCGCACCGGGGCGCCCCGCGACATCCTGACGACGCGACTGCGCAAGCTCGAGGCCCACGGACTGGTCGAGCGCGAGCCCTACCAGGACCGGCCCGTTCGGCACCGCTACCGGCTGACCGCGCTCGGCTGGAGCCTCGCCCCGGTGCTGACGATGCTGCGGGACTGGGGCGACACCCATCTCGTGGGACCCGAGGGCCCGCCGGTCACGCTGCGCCACACCTGCGGCGAGCTGCTGCGCCCACGGATCCACTGCGCCGCGTGCGGCGAGGCCGTGACGTCGAGGGACCTCGAGGTGGTCACCGACGGCACCTCGGACCGCGGGTAGGTCAGGCCTGCGCGGCGTCGTCCTTCGCCGGTGGGCGCCAGCAGGTGGCCAGCATCCCGGCGGTCGCCACGACGGCCAGCACGAAGGCCCCGGCGCCCCACTCCCAGCCGACCAGGTCGTCGCGCAGCCCCAGTGCGTCGTCGACCGACCACGACCCGGGCCCGAGCATGGCCAGCGCGGTCAGCGACGCGGCCACGACCAGCACGTACTCGTAGCCGTCGCGGAAGATGAAGAAGCCGTTCGGCCGGTGGACCGTGACGAACGCGGTCGCCATGATGCCGATGCCGCCGGCGGCCGCGAACGGGGTGAGCAGTCCCGCCAGGAGGGCAACGCCCACCGCGAGCTCGAGCCACGTCGAGACGAGGGCGTGCACCCGTGCCGGCCGCAGCCCCAGGCTGTCGAACCATCGGGTCGTCCCCGCCAGTCCGCCCGCCCCGAACCCGTGGTTCCAGCCGTGCAGCACGAAGACCGCCCCGAGCACCAGGCGAAGGACGAGCAGCGGCAGGTCGGCGTCCATGCGAGGCACTCTAGTTCTCGCTGCCCGGCACGTCCCGCCGGCTCGAAGGCCGGGGAGCCAGCCGGCGCTCAGCGTGACGGCGGGTCGAGGAGCCAGGTGCGGACGGGGTGCTCGTCGAGGCGCAGCCCGGAGGCGTCGCGGCGCACCGTGGTGCGCACGTGGTCGACGACGCCGACGCCGTCCTGCCACAGCTCGAACGCCGCCGCGACCTGCAGGGCCATCGCGCCCAGGGCGTCGAGCTCCTGGTGCCCGTGCAGCCGGATCCCGAGGTCGACCTGCGCCATCGCGTCGAGACCGTGCGCCTCGAGGACCCCGAGGAGGAGCGCGACGTCGACGCCGTACCCCGACACGAACGGCAGGTCGACCAGCCCCGTCCGCTCGAACGCCACCTCGCCCGCCAACGGCTGCGCGAAGCCGGCCAGCAGCGGAGCCCGTCGGGCGATGAGCGGCCGGGCGACCAGCTCGGTGACCCTGCCGCCGCCCGTGGTGCGGCTCTCGGACTCCTCGGCCGTCCCGCCCCACGGCCGGTCGTAGAAGCCCTTCACGAGCACGAGCGAGTCGTCGGACAGCAGCGTGTGCAGCAGGGCGAGCGGGAAGACCGGGTCGAACTCGACCACGTCGGCGTCGAGGAAGACCCCGACGTCGCCCGTCATCCGTGCCACGCCCAGCCGCAGGGCCCCGCCCTTGCCGGAGTCCTCCTCGTCCTCGACCCGCACGACCGTGGCGCCGGCCGCCTCGGCGACCCCGATGGTGCCGTCGGTCGAGCGCGAGTCGACGACCAGGACCTCGTCGACGACGTCGGTGAGCGTCGCGAGCGACCTCAGGATCGCCGGCAGCGTCTGCTCCTCGTCGCGCGACGGGAGGATCACGCTGACCCGGCGTCCGCGTTTGAGGTCGGCGACGGCGTCATTGTCGACGTCGGGACGGGCGAGCGTGCGCCGGGCGAACCAGTCGCGCACCACGGCGTCAGGCGAGTCCACGCAGCGTCCTGAGCGGCTGACGGTCGCCGCGGATGCCGGCCACGACCTCGAGGGCCTGCCGCGTCGCCAGCACGTCGTGCGCGCGGAACACCGCGGCGCCGGCGCGGGCCGCGACCGCCGTCGCGGCGATCGTGGCGGCCTGCCGCTCCTCGACCGGCACGCCGCCGAGCATCTCGCCCAGGAACGACTTGCGGGAGATCGCCATCAGCACGGGCCAGCCGGTCGCGACGAGCTCGTCGACCCGCCGCAGGATCTCCAGTCCGTGGCGGGTGTTCTTGCCGAAGTCGTGCGTGGGGTCGATGAGGAGGCCGTCGCGCGGGACCCCTCGGGCGACGAGCGACTCGGCCGCGCGGGTCGTGTCGGCCACGACCGATGCCACGACGTCGTCGTACTCGACGCGGTGCGGCTTGGTGCGGGGCACGACCCCGCCGGTGTGGGAGCACACGAACCCGCACCTCGTGTCGACCACGACGTCGAGCAGCTCGGGGTCGTGCCCCGCCCACGTGTCGTTGATCAGGTCGGCGCCGGCGGCCACGGCCTGGCGGCCGACCTCGGCGCGCCACGTGTCGATGCTCAGCACGACGTCGGGGAACTCGGCGCGGACGACCTCGAGGAACGGGATCGTGCGACGCAGCTCCTCGGCCGTGTCGACCGCGTCGCCGGGCCCCGCCTTGACGCCACCGACGTCGATGACGTCCGCTCCGTCGCCGACGGCGCGACGGACGGCGTCGAGCGCCACGACGGGGTCGAACGTGCGGCCCCGGTCGAAGAACGAGTCGGGGGTGCGGTTGACGATCGCCATGACGAGCGCACGGTCGCGCACGATCCTGCGGCCACCGAACGTGAGGTCGACGCTCACGGGCAGGTCCCCACGGGCGTCCGGCCGCGTCGCAGGACGAGCAGCTCGACGAGGAGCGAGCTCACCCCTCGTCCCGGTCCTCGAAGGTCTGCTCCTCCATGGTCTTGGCGACGCGCGAGTCCTCCGGCGGAGCGCCGAACCCGACCGCGGCGTCGATGCGCTCGTTGACGTACCGCAGGATCTCGGCGGCGGTGGCCACGACGGGCACCGCGAGGAACGCGCCGGTGATGCCGAAGAGCGAGCCTCCGGCCGTGACGCCGAGGAGCACGACGGCAGGGTGCAGGTTCATGTTCTTGCCCTGGAGCATCGGCGACAGCACGTTCCCCTCGAGCTGCTGGACGGCGACCACGATGATCAGGGCCGCGATCGCGTCGCCCGTGCCGTTCGTGACCAGCGTGACGAGCACCGCGAGCGCACCGCTCACGAACGCGCCGATGATCGGGATGTAGGCGGCGAAAAAGGTGAGCACCGCCAGCGGGATCGCCAGCTCGACACCCAGGATCGCGAGCCCGGCGCCGATGATCACGGCGTCGATCAGTGCCACCAGGGTCTGCGTCCGGATGAAGCCGCCGAGCGTGCCCCACGCGCGGCTCAGGACCTCGGACACGTGCTCACCCGCGCGCCGGCCGCCGAGGGCGGAGGCCCAGGGCATGAAGCGGTGACCGTCCTTGACGAAGAAGAACGACAGCATCAGGACGACGACGAGGTTGACGACGGCCGACGTCGCGGCGCTGATGGTGGAGAACAGACCCGAGCTGATCGTCGCGGCGCTCTCCTGCAGCTTGTCCTGGACGGCCTGGATCGCTCGGGTGATCTGCCCGTCGGAGAGGTTGAGCGGCTCGCCGGTGAGCCAGTCGCGCACCTGCTGGAGGCCGTCGGACGCGCCCTGGGCGATGGCCGACGCCTGCCCGGCGACCTGCGGCGTGAGGATCGCGATGACCGCGACGAGGGCCGCGATGAAGGTCAGCACGACGCCCGCGGTCGCCAGTCCCGAGGGCACGCCGCGACGACGCAGCCACGAGACGGGCGGCTCGAGGACCGACGTGACGATCAGTGCCATCGCCACCGGGAAGACGATCACCCACAGCTTGCCGATGATCCAGCCGAGGACCAGCGCGGCGAGCGCGATCGTGATGATGCGGATCGCCCAGCGCTGCATGCCGCCGACCGCGTCGTCGATGACCGCCGCGCGATCGCGCAGGGAGGGGTCTCGGCGTCGGTCGTGGCTGTCGGTCACGACACCACCCTAGGGCGTGGGCGGCCGCTCCAGGCGCCAGTCCACCCCGGGTGCACCCTGGCGCTCCAGCAGTGCGTTCGCCCGGCTGAACGGTCGTGACCCGAAGAACCCGTTGCGTGCCGACAGGGGACTGGGGTGGGCCGACTCGATCACCGGGACGTCGCCGAGCAGCGGGCGCAGGTTGCGGGCGTCGCGGCCCCACAGGATCGCGACCAGCGGCCCGCCCCGCGCGGCGAGCGCCCTGATGGCCTGCTCGGTGACGGCTTCCCAGCCCTGCCCGCGATGGCTGCCGGAGTGGCCGGGCCGCACGGTGAGGACGCGGTTCAGCAGCATCACGCCCTGCCGGCTCCACGGCGTCAGGTCGCCCGTGGTCGCGGGCTCGATGCCGAGGTCGTCGCGCAGCTCGGCGTAGATGTTGACGAGGCTCCGGGGGATCGGCCGGACGTCGGGCGCGACCGAGAACGACAGGCCCACGGGATGTCCCGGTGTCGGGTAGGGGTCCTGGCCGATGATGAGCACGCGGACCGCCGACATCGGCTCCGCGAACGCCCGCAGCACGTGCTCTCCGGCCGGCAGGTAGCCGCGGCCCGCAACGTTCTCGGCGCGCAGGAACTCACCGAGACGGGCGACGTCGGCGGCGACGGGGGCGAGCGCCTCGGCCCAGTCGGGGGCGACGAGCTCGTGCAGGGGGCGGGTCATCGGGACACCTCCGGGGCGAGGGCGCGGCGGGCGAGCAGACCTGCGAGGACGCAGCCGGCGATCGGGACGACGAAGGCCGTGGTCAGCGGCACCCAGCGGGTCAGGATGCCGATCACCGCGGGGCCGGCGAGCAGGCCCAGGTAGCCGGCGCTGGTGACCCTGGCCATGTAGAGACCCGCGTTGCGGGGGTCGATCCGCCCGGCGGCGCTGAAGAACTGCGGGATGCATCCCGCGAGACCGACGCCGAAGACGCCCCACGCCACGATCGCGATCCACGGCTCGGGGGCGAGCGCGGCTCCGGTCAGCGCGGCGGCGCCGACCAGCGCGGCGACCTGCACGTAGGCGGCCGACCCGATCCGCGCGACGACGCGATCCGCCAGCAGCCGCGTGATGGTCATCGTCGTCGAGAACGCGCCGAACGCCCAGGCCGCGGTGGACTTGTCCGCGCCGAGACTGTCGTGCAGGTGCACCGTGCTCCAGTCGTACGCCACGCCCTCGCTGAGGAAGAGGGCGAAGGCGAGTGCCGCGATGAGCACGACGCGGGGGCTCCAGCCGGCGCCGGTCTCGGACGGTGCGTCGTGGTGCTCGGGCGCGACGCGAGCGAGCACGAGGGGCCGCACCGACAGGGCGACCACGACGCCGACGGCGCCGCAGGCACCGAGGGTCCATCGGATGTCGACGCCCTGGGCGATCGTCGCTCCGCCGACGACCGAGGCGAGGAGGCCGCCGAGGGAGAAGAAGGCGTGGAACGCGCTCATGACGGGGCGGCCGTAGCCCTGCTCGACCTGCGACGCGTGGGAGTTCTGCGCGACGTCGACGAATCCGTTCGCCACACCCAGCGCCACCAGGGCGACACCCAGGCCGAGCGTGCTGGTGGCCGCGCCGGGGCCGATCACGAGCAGGCTGAGTGCCACGCACGCTCCGACGGTCACCCGTCCGGCGCCGAGCCGGTCGATCATCCGGCCCGCGACCTGCATGCCGACCAGGGCCGCCGCCCCGAACAGCAGGATGAGGTAGCCGAGCACCTCGGTCGACGTGCCGGTGCGGTCGCGGACCTCGGGGATGTTGACCACCCACAGGCCGAGCACGAATCCGTTCAGCGCGAAGAACGCGAACGTCGCGAGCCGCGCGCGGAGCAGTCCGGGTGACGTCACCGGACGAGCCTAGGGCGTGACGGGGCGGTCGGTGCGGCGGCGTCTCGGCGGTAGGATCTCGGCAAGTGTCAGCCATCGCCGCGTACCGCGCGCTGTTGCGGATCGTCGGGCCCGCCTACGTCCTCGTAGCCTTCCTCGGGCGGATCCCTCTTGCCATGAGCCAGCTGGGCGTGCTGGTGCTCGTGAGCCAGGTGACGGGTCGCTACGGACTCGGTGGCGCGGCGGCCGGGGTGCTCGCGGTCGCCAACGCGATCGGGTCGCCGGTCGCCGGATCGCTCGCCGATCGCCGTGGTCAGCGGCCGGTCGTGCTCGTGCAGTCGCTGCTCGGTGCCGCGGGTCTGGTGCTGGTGGTCGTCGTCACGAGCGAGGACGCGCCGGCGTGGTCGATCCTCGCTGCCGCGGCGTTCGCCGGCCTGACGATCCCGCAGGTCGGCCCGCTCGCCCGGGTCCGGTGGCGACCGCTCACGGCCGACGCCCGCGACCAGGAGCGGCTGGTCGACGCGGCGTTCTCCTACGAGGGGTCGGCGGACGAGGCGTCGTTCGTGCTGGGCCCGGCGCTGATCGGCGTGCTGGCCATCGCGGCAAGCCCGTCGGGCGCACTGCTGGCCGGTGCTGCGCTGCTCGCCGTGTTCGGCACGTGGTTCGCGCTCCACCCCACGGCACGGGTCGTCGAGCCGCACCTGGGTGACAGCGACGTCAGGCCGGGCCCGCTGTGGACGTCGGCGTTCGTGGTGCTGGTGCTGGCCCAGCTGCTGATGGGCTCGATCTTCGGCAGCGTGCAGACCGGCACGACGGTGCTGGCCGACGCAGCGGGGCGGGCGGGCGAGGCCGGGCTGGTCCACGCGGTGCTGGGGATCGGCAGCGTGGTCGCGGGGCTGGCGATCGCGGGTCTGCCGGAGCACGTGCTCTACGCGACGCGCATGCTCGTGTCGGCGTGCGGGTTGCTGGTGCTGTCGTCGCCGCTGCTGCTGGTCGGCTCGCTCGCGTCGCTCGTCGCGGTGATCGCGGCGCTCGGCTTCGCGGTCGCGCCGTACATGATCAGCAACTTCGCGCTCGCGGGCGTGCTGGTGCCGATCCGCCGCGTGGGCGCGGCGATGACCATGCTGGCGGGTGCCACCGGAATCGGGTACGCCCTCGGTGCGGCCGTCGCCGGCCGGCTGGCCGACCACGCCGACCACGACGCCCACCACCCGGCGTTCGCGGTCACCGTGACCGCCGCGACCCTCGCGGTCCTCCTCGCCCTCGGCGCCCACCGCACCCTCCGCGACGCCCGCCCCGCCGACCCCCGCTGACGAGTCACTCGTTCCCGCTGAGGAGTCACTCGTTCCCGCTGGCGAGTCGCTTGTTCCCGCTGACGAGTGACTCGCGGCGTGAAACGAGTGACTCGTCAGTGGAAATCAGTGACTCGTCAGCGGGGTGTGGGGGAGGTCGAGGGCGGTGGCGACGGCGGCGTTCAGGAGGGCGCCGTCGTGGGTGCTGAGGCCGGCCGCGAGAGCGGGGTCGGCGGCCGTCGCGGCCTGCCAGCCGTGGTCGGCCAGGGCCACCGCGTACGGCAGCGTGACGTTCGTGAGGGCGTAGGTCGACGTGCGGGGGACCGCGCCCGGCATGTTGGCGACGCAGTAGAACGTCGACTCGTGGACCCGGAACGTCGGGGCGTCGTGCGTCGTGGGCCGGGAGCTCTCGAAGCAGCCACCCTGGTCGATCGCGATGTCGACCAGCACCGAGCCCGGCCGCATCCGTGCCACCAGGTCGTCGCTGATCAGCGTCGGCGCCTTCGCGCCCGGCACCAGCACGGCACCGATCACGAGATCGGCCTCCCGGACCGCCTGCTCGATCGCGAAGGCGCTCGAGGTCACCGTCGTCACGCGCCCCTCGAACCGGGCGTCGACCTGACGCAGGCGCGCCACGTTGAGGTCGAGCAGCTGCACGCGCGCGCCCATGCCGGCGGCCACTGCGGCGGCGTTGACGCCGGACACGCCCGCGCCGATCACGACGACGTCGGCCGGGTGGACGCCCGGGACGCCGCCGGGCAGGACGCCGCGGCCGCCCTGGCTGGCCAGCAGGTGGTGGAAGCCCACCTGCGGCGCGAGCTTGCCGGCGACCTCGCTCATCGGTGCGAGCAGCGGCAGCGACCCGTCGGCCAGCTGCACCGTCTCGTAGGCGATCGAGGTGGTGCCGGCCGCGAGCAGCGCCTCGGTGCACTCCCGACCGGCGGCCAGGTGCAGGTAGGTGAACAGCGTCTGCCCGCGCCGCATGCGGTGGTACTCCTCGGCGACCGGCTCCTTGACCTTCAGCACGAGCTCGGCCTCGGCCCACACCGCGTCGGCGGTGTCGAGGATCTTGGCGCCCGCCGCGACGAGCTCGGCGTCGGTGATCGACGACCCGAGTCCCGCGTCGTGCTCGACCACGACGTCGTGACCTCGCCGCGTCAGCTCGTGCACGCCGGCGGGCGTGATCGCCACCCGGTACTCGTGGTTCTTCACCTCGCGGGGGACGCCGATGATCATGTTCGCTCCTTCGTCGACTACGTCCCTCCATGGTGAAGAAAGTGCGGATCGGTGTCGACGTGTCCGACGATGATTCTGGAATTCATGGTGAGCTGGGTCAGCGACGAAGATCCGACGCAGAGGAGGCGATGTGCCGAAGGATGTTCTCGACCCCGTCGACCGCCGCATCGTCGACGTGCTGCGGGCCCACGGCCGACTGCCCAACAACGCCCTGGCCGACCGGGTGGGCGTGGCACCGTCGACGTGCCTCACGCGACTGCGCTCGCTGGTGGACCGCGGCGTCGTGTCGGGCTTCCACGCCGAGGTCGACCCGCGATGGATCGGCCGGCCGACCGAGGCGATGATCGCGGTCCGGCTGCGGGCCGAGGCCCGTGCTCGCATGGCCGACTTCTTTGCGATGGTCGCGGCCATGGAGCCGGTGCTCAACGCCTACTACCTGGCGGGTGCCGACGACTTCCACCTCCACGTCGCGACCGAGGACACCGAGGCGCTGCGGGCGTTCGTGACCGACGTGCTGAGCACGCGTCCGGAGGTCGCGCGCACCGAGACGAACCTGATCTTCGCCCACCGGCGCGGTGGCGGTGCGGGCTGACGGGTCACACCGGGTAGAGCAGGCGGAACCGCTCGAGCACGACGGGCATCGTCGGCTCGAACCCGTGGTCGGGCGCGGCGTGCTCGGTGAAGTACCGCTGGTGGCCCTCGCGCCACGACGCCAGGGTGCGGTCGCCCTCGCCCTCGAGCCGGGCGTGCTCCTCGTCGACCTGGTCGAACGGCGTCACGTCGACCCGGGTGGTCTCGATGAGCGCACGGGGGTGCCCCTCGCCGTCGAGGACGATGCTCAGGTCGCCCGCCTGGGGCACGCGTTCTGGGCTGCCGTCCGGTCCGGGTGCCTCGTAGTCCCACAGCGCGCTCGCCGTGGCGGTCTTGGTGCCGTCGAGCACGAGCTCGAGCAGCTCGTCGGCGACCTCGGGCGTGGCGCCGAACGACCAGGCCGGAGGCGCGAGGACCTCGCCGGAGTAGGTGCCGAGGTAGCCGGGCACCGGGTTGATCCGCAGCTGGTGGCGGGCGGCGGTCCAGAACAGGTCGATCGCTTCGGCGCTCATGCCGCAGCCTATCTGCTGAGCCGGTCGAGGAAGGCCACGAGCAGCGCCTCGCGCAGAGCGGGGGGCGCGACGTCGAGCAGCGCGTTGACCGGAGCCATCTGCTCGGGCACCGCGACCTCGCCGCCGTCGCCGCCCAGTCCTGCGAGCGCGAGCAACCCGTCGAAGGCGGCGTCGTCGAGCGTGGCGGGGTCGATCGCCTCGGCCGCCGCGCGCAGCCCCTCGTCGACCTGGATCGGTCCGGCCGCCACCGCCTCGGCGACGGCCTCCGACAGGGCGGACAGCAGCGCGGGCACCGACGGAGCGGTCGCGGCGCACAGGGTCAGGTGGAGCGAGGGTGGCAGGTCCGCGAACGACATCTGTGGCTGCACGAACCAGCCCCGTCGGAGCATCAGGTCGCTGATCGTGAAGACGTCGCACGTGCCGTCGGTCTCGACCGTCACCAGCGAGGAGTCGGGGCTCGCGACGAGGTGCAGGTGCTCGATGCCGGCGAGGCCCGCGACGAGGGTGTCGACGGCGTCGAGGGTCGTGGCGACGAGATCGCGGTAGCCGTCGCGACCGATCGTCTGCACGACGGCCCAGGCCCCTGCGAGCGGCCCGCCCGACTTGGTGGACTGGGTCGTCGAGTTCAGCATCGTGTACCCCGGCCAGTCGGCGCTCGCGAAGAACTGGGCACGACGCAGGTCGGGCGTCGCGTGCAGCAGCAGCGAGACGCCCTTCGGGGTGTAGGCGTACTTGTGCAGGTCGACCGAGACGCTGGTGACGCCGTCGACGCGGAAGTCCCACGGGGCGACGTCGCGACCGAGCTCCTCGGCCCACGGCAGCACCCAGCCGCCGATGCAGGCGTCCACGTGCAGGCGCAGCCCGCGGCGCAGGGTCTCGGCCGCGACCTCATCGACCGGGTCGATCACGCCGTGGGCGTAGGACGGCGCGGAGACCGCCACCAGCACGACCTGCCCCTCGTGCTCGTCCATGGCCTCGGCCATCGCGACGGGGTCGGCGCGCTGCGTCACGGGATCGACGTCGACCGCCACCCGGCGGACCCCGAAGTAGTGGCCCGCCTTGTGGAACGCCGCGTGGATGGTGGTGGGCACGATCATCACCGGGTCGCTGACCCGCGCCGCGTCGCGCGCGGTCTGGACCGCGAGCAGGATCGACTCGGTGCCGCCCGAGGTGACGGTGCCGACCGCGCCGGGACCGTGGAGCAGGTCGCGGGCGAGGGCGACGAGCTCGCGCTCCATCGTGAGGAGGCTGGGGAACGCGGTGGGGTCGAGGCCGTTGCTCGACGCGTACATCGCCAGGGCTCGTCGGCCGACCTCGTCGGCCTCGGCGAGGCCGGAGTCGTAGACGTAGGCCAGGGTGCGACCGCCGTGGGTCGGCAGGTCGCCGGAGCGCAGCTCCTCCAGGTGGGCGAGGACCTGGTCGGGCGGGACGGGCTGGCTCACCGGGCCAGCCTCTCATCGAGTCGGTAGTGCCGGAGCAGCGCGAGCGACACGAGGACGAGCAGGCACGGCAGCAGGCCGAACCCGATCCGGATCGCCTCGGTCGTCGTGTCGGACTGCACGACGTCGACGCCGGCCTCGGACGACACGTAGCCGCCGGCCGCGAGCACGAGAGCCAGGACGGCAGGGCCCAGCGCGAGCCCCAGCGTCTCGCCCGCGGTCCAGACGCCGGTGTACACGCCGATCCGGTTCTGCCCGGTCTGCTCCGCGTCGTGCGCGGCGGCGTCGGGCAGCATCGCCATGGGGAAGACCTGGGCGCCCGCGTAGCCGAGGCCCGTGACCCCGGCGGCGACGTAGAGGGCGACCACGGCGTCGGTCGGGGCGAGGAACACCCCGGCCATCCCCGCGGCCATGACCGCCGACGACGCGAGGTACCCCGAGCGCTTGGAGCGCGTGCGGGCGTAGCGCTCCCACAGCGGCGTGACGAGCAGCGCGGGCCCGACGAAGGCGGCGAAGAGCACGGTCGCGGCGCCGGTGTCGTCGAGCACGTCGTCGGCCATGTAGGCGACGCCCGCCAGCATGGTGCCGACGGCGAGGGCCTGCACGACGAAGGTCAGCAGCAGCGCCCGGAAGTCGCGCGCCGCGGCGACCAGTGACAGCTGCTCGCGCAGCGTGCCGTCGGCGGTGTCGGTGCGGTGCTCGGGTGCGCCGCGCGTGCCGCGCCACGCACCGACGACGCCGATCGCGATGACCACGCCGACGTAGACGCCCATGACGCGGTGGCCCGTGACCTCGTCGTCGAAGGCGTCGACGACCATCGGGGCGGTCGCTCCCGAGAGCAGGATCGCGACGGCGAGCACGACGACGCGCCACGTCATCAACCGGGTGCGCTCGGCGTAGTCGAGCGTGAGCTCGGCAGGCATCGCGACGTAGGGGACCTGGAAGAACGCGTACGCCGTGGCGCACGCCAGGAACAGCACCACGACGTACGTCGCGGCCAGGCCCTCAGGTGACGTCGGACCCGCGAACAGCAGCGCGAAGCAGGCCGCGAGCGTCAGGCCGCCGCGCAGCAGGAACGGTCGGCGGCGGCCGTGGGGTGACTCGGACCGGTCGCTGATGCGGCCGGCCACCGGGTTCAGCAGCACGTCCCACGCCTTCGGCGCGAACACGACCGCTCCGGCGAGGAGGGCGCCGACGCCCAGCACGTCGGTCAGGTACGGCAGCAGGAGCAGGCCCGGGACCGTCCCGAAGGTGCCGGTCGCGACGCTCCCGAGGGCGTACCCGCGGCGCACGCGCGACGTCAGGACCTGGGCCATGGCGTCACCCTAGGGCGACCACGGGCCACGCCGAGGCGGATCTCAGACCGGCCGGACCGTCTTGCCGTGCGGATCGCGCACGTCGGTCAGCTCGCGCAGGAAGTTGGCGGCCCACAGGTCGATGTCGTTCTCCATGACCTGCCTGCGCATCGCCTTCATCCGGCGCGAGTTCTCGCGAGGACTGGCCTGCACGGCCTCGAGCAGGCGGGCCTTGAGGCCGTTGATGTCGTGCGGATTGACGTGGTACGCCTGCTTGAGCTCCGACGCCGCGCCCGCGAACTCGCTGAGCACCAGGGCGCCGCGGTCGTCGAAGCGGCACGCGACGTACTCCTTGGCGACCAGGTTCATGCCGTCGCGCAGCGGGGTGACGACCATGACGTCGGCGGCGCGGTAGAGCGCCGCCATCTCCTCGCGGGGGTACGACGTGTGCAGGTACTGGATCGGCTGCTGCCCGAGCCGGCCGACGTCGCCGTTGATGCGACCGACGATCCGGTTGATGTCGTCGCGCAGGATCTTGTACTGCTGCACCCGTTCGCGCGACGGCGTGGCCACCTGGACGAACACGGCCTCACCGATCTCGAGCGAGCCGTCGTCGATGAGCTCGCCGAACGCCCGCAGCCGCTGGCGCAGGCCCTTGGTGTAGTCGAGTCGGTCGATGCCGAGGATCACGGTGCGCGGGTCGCCGAGCGACGCACGGATCTGGGCGGCGCGCTCCTGCACCTCGGGCGTCCGGGCGAGTGCCTCGAAGCCCGCCGCGTCGATCGAGATCGGGTAGGCGCGCGCCACGACGGTGCGCCCGT
>JALRKU010000112.1 GCA_023254755.1 Aeromicrobium sp.
TTCGAGATGGCCGAGTACGTCGTCGACTACGACGCCGACCTCGCCGAGGGCATCATCGACCGCTGCCGCGAGTTCTGGGCCTCCCTCGAGTCCGACGAGCCGCCCGCGCTCGACGACACTGTCGCCACGCTGCAGACCCTCAAGGCGCTGCACCCGCTGATCGACGACGGCGTGATCGCGGACCTCGACCACGACGTCGCGGTCGAGTTCATCGACGCCTCCGTTGACTTCAAGGCTGCCGAGGCCCGCAAGCGAGCCGCGCAGTCCGCCGTGCTCGACGCCATGAAGAACGCCCAGTACGGCCACGTCGGCGACGTCCGTGTCGCCCGTCGCCAGCCCGCCCGAGGCGACGCCGTCGCCCTCTACGTCGTGCCCAAGAGCAGCGACGTCCTCAACGACCAGGAGCAGTACGCATGACCGAGATCCAGCAGTACGAGGAGCCGACCACCCAGGTCGACGTCCACCAGTCCGTCGCGATCAACACGATCCACCAGACCGCCGTCGAGCTCGCTGACGCCCACAAGATCGCCTCCGCGATCTGCACCACCAAGTTCGTGCCCGAGCACTTCCGCGGGAAGCCCGAGGAGACCGCCGTCGGGATCCTCTACGGCGCGACCGTCGGCTTCGACCCCCTCACCGCGGTCCAGCAGATCTACGTGATCGGCGGCAAGCCCGCCCTGTACGCCCGCGCCATGGTCGCGATCGTCCTCAAGGCCGGCCACCAGATCTGGACCGAGGAGGAGAAGCCGGGCCTCGTCACCGTCGCCGGCCAGCGCGCCGGTTCGGACAAGATCACCCGCGTCACCTGGACGACCGAACTCGCGAAGCAGGCCGGCTACGACAAGAACCCGAAGTACCGGTCCGACCCGCGGTCGATGCTGTACGCCCGGGCCTCCGGTGACGTCGCCCGTCGCATCGCCCCGGACGCGCTGCTCGGCCTGGCCTACAACGTCGAGGAGATGCAGCTCGTCCGCACGGTCGAGTCCACTCCGGTGCGTGCCACGCAGTCGTCCCGGGACCGTGTCGCCGCGGCGATCAGCGGACCCCGGAAGGCCGAGCCGGCCGACGACACCTCGGCCGAGCCCGAGGGCGACGTCGAGCTGCTGTCCGACCGGCAGTCGAAGAAGCTGCATGCATCGTTCAACGAGATCGGTCTCACGGACCGTGACGCCCGGATGGCCTACACGGTGCACGCCGTCGGCCGCGACATCTCGTCGTCGAGCGAGCTGACGAAGGCCGAAGCGGCCTCGCTGATCGACGCGCTCGACGCCGAGATCGCGATGCGCGCCGCCGCGGACCAGGAGCCGGTCGACGACGTCCTCGAGGACCGGCGTCGCGAGATCGTCGAGACGGCCGAGGCCATGGGCCGGAACATGTGGGCCGTCGAGTCCGCGTTCGCCGAGCAGCACGATGGCGCCACGTTCGTGGACGCGTCGATCGAGCAGCTCGACGCGTTCCTGGCCTGGGTCCGAGAGCAGGCCGCGTGATGAGCGCGAGCAGCCCGGGCCCCGTCTACGTGCCGCGTCGTCGGCAGCGCGACGCCCTCGTCGACGGCGCCCGCCGCCAGTACACGCCGCGCCGCTGCAACTGCGAGCTCTGCGCCCACTTCGGCCCGACCGCCGGCCATCACGACGCCACCTTCACCACGCTCCCCGAACCCCGCCACGCCAAGGAGGTCCAGGCATGAGCTGGCACACCGCACGGATGCTCCTGCTGGACTTCGAGACCACTGGCGTCGACCCGCACCGCGACCGGGTCGTCACCGCCGCGTCGATCGAGGTCGGAGGCGGCGTCGAGCGGATCACCAAGACGTGGCTCATCGACCCCGTCATCGAGATCCCGGACGCGGCCGCCGAGGTCCACGGCATCACCACCGATCACGCACGCGAACACGGCGCTGACGCGGGCACCTCGATCCTCGACATCGGCACCCGCGTCGCAGCGGCCATCAGCCGCGACATCCCGGTCGTCGGCCACAACGTCGGCCCCTACGACCTGACCATGCTCGTCGCCGAGCTGATCCGGCACGGGCACCGCAACCTCGCCAACCAGGTCGCCGGCATCCGCCTCGTCGTCGATACCGGCGTGATCGAGAAGCACCTCGATCAGTACCGGCCCGCCGAGCCCGGGGGCCGGTCGCGGCGCCCCGCCGAGGCGTGTGGCTCGCACCAGCTCATCGACTGCTGCCGCCTCTGGGGCATCGACCTGGACGCCGCTGACGCTCACGGTGCCGAGGCCGACGCCCTCGCGGCCGGCCGTCTCGCTTGGCGCCTCGCCACCGACCCTCTGCGCTTCGCCCAGTGGGACTGGCGACCGCAGCAGCGCATCGACCCGGCGCGCATGAGCCTGGCTGACCTGTTCGACTGGCAGGTCCAGCAGTACGCGACCAGCGCTGCCGGTTTCCAGGACTACGTCCGCACGAAGCGGCCCGAGGCGAAGGGCGGGCTCGACCCGGAGTTCGTCGCCAACACGCTCTGGCCGATCTGCCCGCCGCCCGCGGGCTGGACTCCGGAGCAGCTGCCCGAGCCCATGGCGGTGCCTGCATGAGCTCGACGACGCCCGTGGCCGTCCCCACCACCATCGACCACCTCGACTTCGAGGTCAGCTGCCACTTCACCCGCTCGGTCGAGATGCGCGAGGAGCCGTGCCCACTCCCCGCAGCGTGGTGGATCCTCAGCGCCGGCCACTGCTCGAGGCCCGACGCAGAACCGAGGAGCGGCTTCATCTGCGACCCGCACATGCAGAAGATCATGCGCGGCGAGATGTTCATGTGCCGGACCTGCACCGAGCCCTACACCCTCCTCCCCAAGGTGATCCGGACGGAGCGCATCCGATGAGCGCGCAGCAGCTCGCCGAGCAGGGCTGGATCAAGGAGCCCGGCGGCATCTGGCGCCACCCCACACCCATCGAAGTCCCCGACGCCGAGCTCGACGCCCTCCGCCGCGCCGCCGGCCAGGAACCCGCACCCTGCGGCACCACCGCCGCGAAGAACCGCCACCGCCGCCACCGCGAGACCTGCTCGGTCTGCCGCACCGGCGTCGGCTTCGGCCGCGGCTACAGGGGGCCCCGAGCATGACCAACCACATCGAGTTCCGCGTCTACGGACTCCCCGCACCCCAGGGATCCAAGCGCCACGTCGGCGGCGGCGTCATGGTCGAGTCGTCCAAGAAGGTCAAGCCGTGGCGCCAGGACGTCGTCGCGGCCGCCGTCGAAGCTGTCGGACACGCCGAGACCTTCACCGCGTTCACCGGCCCCGTGCACGTCCGCGTCGTCTTCACCTTCCCCCGCCCGAAGTACCACTACGGCACCGGCCGCAACGCCGGCGTCCTCAAGGCCACCGCGCCCGTCGTCGTCGCGTCGAAGCCCGACATCGACAAGCTACTGCGCTCCACCTTCGACGCCCTGTCCACGGCCGGGATCTGGCGCGACGACAACCTCGCCGCCGAAGTCACCACCACCAAGGTCTACGGGGCCCAACCCGGCGCCCTCATCGAGATCCACGAACTGGCGGTGACCCACTGATGCCCGCCTTCTACGACGTCGTCGACACCCTCCACGCCACCTACCGCCAAGCCGACCACTGGATCCACCGCGGCTACCTCCCCGTCCGCCAGGCCAGCCCCGGCTCGGGCAACCACCGCAGCATCACCGACCGCGAGGCCAAGCTGCTCCGCCTCATGGACCAGCTCGTCCACATCGGCTTCGCACCCGCCCGCGCCGGCGAACTCGCGCTCGTGCTCGAGGACGACGGCCACGCCGCACTCGGCCCGATCACGCTCGACATCGACCTGGCCGTACTTGCCCCAGCGCCCGAGGAGGCCGCGTGAACATCACCGAGGCGAACGCCTTCTACGCCATCC
The DNA here is from genome assembly GCA_023254755.1 of Aeromicrobium sp. Classification (GTDB taxonomy): domain Bacteria; phylum Actinomycetota; class Actinomycetes; order Propionibacteriales; family Nocardioidaceae; genus Aeromicrobium. The sequence goes on from JALRKU010000112.1 coordinate 3,861, forward strand.
TGCAGGGGCTGACCACGGGCGCCTCGGTCGACGACAAGGCCCGCGCGATGGAAGCGACGGCAGACCTCGCGGCCCGCGCCCGCAAGGCTCTCAACGCAGGCCCGTATCCCGACGAGGCGCTTCCGCTCGTCAACAGCGTGATCGACGCCGTCGAGACCGCCGCGACCGACGGCGTCGTCGTCGAGCTCGGCCAGCGGCCCATCATCACAGCGCGTCCCGCCGGCGGTGTGCTGTGAGCCTCCTCCTCGCGCTGCAGTACCCCGAGTGGTCCAACGAGGCGCTCTGCGCCCAGGTCGACCCCGACCTCTGGTTCCCCGACAAGGGCGGCTCCACCCGCGAGGCCAAAGCCATCTGCGCCACCTGCCCAGTCGCCACCGACTGCCTCGAGTACGCCATCGAGCACAACGAGCACTTCGGCATCTGGGGCGGCGTCTCCGAACGCGACCGCCGACACCTCCTCGACCAGATCCCCACCGACGACACCCCCGACGACACCTGGTTCGCCGCCGGCGACGACTTCACCTACGACACCGACCTGGGAGACACCGCATGACCAGCCGCCGCCAGACCCCCCGCATGCTGCCCCTGCGGATCCTCCTCGACCACGCCGACAACGTCCGCACCGACGTCGGCGACCTCGACGAGCTCACCGCATCCATCCGCGCCCAAGGTCTCCTGCAGCCCCTCGTCGTCACCCCCCACCGCCGCGACGGCCACTACCTCATCCTCGCCGGCCACCGCCGCGCAGCAGCCGCACGCACCATCCCTCTCGACAACGTCCCCTGCCTCATCCGCGACGACGCCGGCGGCACCACCGACCACATCGCCCTGATGCTCGTCGAGAACATGCAGCGCGCCAACCTCACCGCCGTCGAGAAGGCCCGCGCCATGCAGCGCCTCGTCGACGCCGGCGAGAACCAGACCCAGATCGCCCGCCGACTCGGCCTCACCCCGTCCACGGTCAACAGCTACCTCGTCCTGCTCGACCTCACCGACGAAGAGCTCGAGAAGGTCCAGGCCGGCGAAGTCACCGTCGGCCACGCCCGCGCCGCCGCCAAGGCCAGCCGAGCCACCCGCCGCATCGACCACGGCCGCCCCGCCCGCGGCCGCCCGCCCGTCGTCGAGCCCGCCCACTTCACCCCATCCCACCCGCTCGCCGCCCAGGTCGAGACCGCCTGCAACCACACCAGCCGCCCCTACCCGAGCCGCACCGTCAGCGCCTGCGGCCAGTGCTGGGAGCAGGCCATCCGCGACGACGCCCTCGCCACCGTCAGGGACATCGCGTCGTGAAGTGCCCCGACTGCCACCAGGACGTCGTCGAAGCCACCGGAGGCCGACTCCTCCACCCCACCAAGTCCCGCATCGGCCGCTACCTCCCCGACGGCACCGAAGTCACCCCCGACGACACCCGCAACGGCGTCCGCGCCCACACCCTCCACTACTGCCCACCCGCAGCACTCCGCACCAACCACACCACCACCACGCAGCAATCGCTGTTCTGACCCAGGAAGGCACCCCATGACCGACACCACCAGCACCGACGACCCCCACATCAGGCCCTTCGCCGCCTGGCTCCAAGAACAGTCCGGCGGCAAGACCCACATCGAGCTCGGCGAAGCCCTCCACGACCTCATCGCCAAGGTCCGCGACACCGGCAAGGGCGGCACGCTCACGCTCACCGTCAAGGTCAAGCCCCTCAAGGACGACATCGACGTCCTGATCGTCCAAGACGAGATCAAGCTCAACCTCCCCGAGCACGACCGCAAGGCGTCCATGTTCTACCCCGACGCCAACGGCAACCTCTCGCGCAAGGACCCCCGACAGCTCGAGTTCGAGGGCCTCCGCGAGGTTCCCCCACCAGCCGGCGTCAACCCCGACACCGGCGAGATCACCACCCAGGAGGCCTGACCCATGACCGACAACAACGCCCAGGCGATCATCGACACCGCCACCCGCGCCACCGAGCCCCACCAGCTCGGCCCTGACGAGCTGCTCCACTCCATCGTCGTGCCCGCCGGCGGCCAGCACACCATCGTCGACCTCGAGAAGTACGGCGACAACCCGCGCCGCAAGACCGGCGTCGTCCACGCCCACGACGCCGACTCCTTCGCGAAGTACGTCACCAAGCACCAGCTCGACGAGACCGAGATCTGGGCCGACGAGGCCAACACCCGCGTCGTCGCAGTCATCAACGCCCACGCCCCCAAGGCCGCCGGCTGGCGCGACCACCGCGCCCTCCTCGCCGTCCGCAAGACCGACGCCTGGAAGGCCTGGGCAGCGCTCGACGGCAAGCCGCTCGACCAGGTCACCTTCGCCGAGCACATCGAGGACCGTGCCGTCGACATCGTCAGGCCCACCGGCGCCGAGATGCTCGAGCTCGCCCAGTCGTTCCAGGCCAAGGCCGGCGTCGAGTTCGAGTCGTCCAAGCGGCTCTCCTCCGGCGAGTCACAGCTCCTGTTCAAGGAGACCGTGTCCGCCACCGCCGGCCAGCGCGGCCAGCTCGACATCCCCCACCTAATCGACCTCGCCCTCGTCCCCTTCCAGGGCGCGCCGGCGTACAAGGTCACCGCACGGTTCCGCTACCGCATCAACGGCGGCCGGCTCGTCCTCTCCTACCACCTCGAGCGACCCGAAGACGTCCTCCGCGAAGCCTTCGCCAACGTCGTCTCCGACATCGCCGAACGCGTCGACCCGCTCCAGGTCTTCATGGGCTGGCCTGAGTAGCCACACCCGCCCGGCACGACCCCCGGGCCTGGCAGCGACGACCAGGCCCGGGCCCCAGCACCACCCCACAGACGAGGAAGCACGAGGGATGCACACCGTGACGACGTACGACGACCTCCCACCCGAGGACCCCTACGGCGCCGTCGTCACCCCACTCCACCCCCACGCCAACACCGCCGCCGAAGCCTCCCTCATCGCCAGCGTCATCGCCGAACCCGAACGCGCCCACGACCTCCTCCAGCTCGTCGACGGCGCCGACTTCTACGAACCCCGCCACGAGATGGTCTGGGACACCATCGCCCGCGTCGTCGCCGACGGCCTCATCCCCGACGGCGCCACCCTCCTCGAACAGCTCCGCACCCAAGGCGACCTCGCCAAGGCCCGCCTCCACGACTTCACCATCACCACCACCGGCGCACACCCACCCCAAGCCCCCGGCTACGCCCACGCCATCCGCACCGCCGCGATCGCCCGCCGAACCGCCGCCACCATCACCCGCGCCCAACAGCACATCCAGGCCGCCACCAGCCCCGAACAGCTCGAAGACGCCCTCTCCGGCGTCATGGACGCCGTCGACCACGGCCTCAAAGTCCTCTGGTCCGACGGCCCCACCACCATCCCCCTCCACACCGACCTCGCCTGGCTCACCACCGGCCAAGCCCCCGTCGTCGACCCACCCACCTGGGTCCGCATGGCCAACGGCCACCACCTCTTCTACGCCGGCCGCGTCAACGGCATCTTCGGCGACCCCGAAGCCGCCAAGACCTGGCTCGCCATGGTCGGCGCCGTCGAAGCCCTCACCGCCGGCCAACGCGCCGCCTTCATCGACGTCGACCACAACGGCGCCCAGATCATCACCGAACGCCTCATGCTTCTCGGCGCCAACCCCCTCGACCTCGCAGACCCCGCACGCTTCCAGCTCCACGAACCCGACGACGGCGACGCCCTCCGCACCACCATCCGCCACCTCGTCACCTGGCAACCCGCCTACGTCGTCCTCGACTCCATCGGCGAAATGATGCCCATGCTCGGCATCAAGTCCGTCGACAACGACGAACTCTCCGGCGCACTGCGCACCACCGCCACTGCCCTCGCCAACACCGGCGCCTGCGTCGTCACCATCGACCACCTCCCCAAGTCCACCGAGTCACGCACCAGCGGCTTCGCCATCGGCGGCACCGCCAAGAAGCGCGCCATCGACGGCTCCTACATCCACGCCGACGCCACCGTCCCACCCGCCCCCGGACACCACGGCAAGATCCTCCTCCGCATCGAGAAGGACCGCCCCGGCCGCCTCCGCGAACACGCCCGCGGCAAGTTCATCGGCACCTTCGGCATCGACTCCACCCACCACGGCGTCACCACCATCTCCATCGACCAGGACTCCCCCATCACCGACACCGGAGTCTTCCGCCCCACCGAGCTCATGGAGAAGATCTCCCGCTTCGTCGAAGACCACGACAACGCCACCTTCAACGACATCGCCGACGCCGTCACCGGCAAGGAACGCACCATCCGAGCAGCCATCAAGGCACTCGTCGAAGAGCAGTTCATGAGCACCCACAAGGGCCCCCGCAACAGCACCCGACACCACGTCATCGCCCACTACCGACAGGCCGAAGATGACTCACTCTGATCACCACCGCCCCGGCACCACATGGCTCGTCACCGAGCGCACCGCACCCGCCTGGCAGGCCGTCCTCGACACCTTCGAGTGCGACCGCTGGTACCCGCTCGACGACGTCGTCAAGGTCATGCGCGACGCCGGCCAGCTCGCCAACCGAACCGTCGAGAACCACCTCGCCAGCGCCTCACGACGCGGCTGGATCAACCGCTCCAAGCGCCTCGTCCGAGTCATCCGACCCGACCTCATCCAAGCCCAGCTGGAGGCACTCCGATGACCCTCCACGACTGTCGCCCCCACTGTCGCCCCACTGTCGCCCAGAGGCCCATCCAGCAGCCGGCGAGACGACTGTCGCCCGGCCCACCCCTCCCTCCGGGTGGGCGACAGTCACCGAGCCCCACCGCCACTGTCGCCCCGACCGTCTCCCGAACCACCCTCAGGAGCACCCGATGAACGAGCCCGACCCCATGCCGTGCACGACCTGCGGGGAACCCCACACGAAGTGCTCCGCCCACACCCGATCGGGTCGCCCGTGCGGCCAGAAGCCGATGGCCGGCCAGCGGGTCTGCCGGATGCACGGCGGCTCGGCTCCACAGTCCCTCGCTGCGGCCGAGCGTCGTGGCCAGGAGCGGTCGGCGCTGCTCGCGATGGAGTCGTTCGGGGTGCCGGTCGAGGTCGACCCGCACACGGCGCTGCTGCAGGAGCTGCACCGCACCGCCGGTGCTGTCGCCTGGCTGGGCGCGATCGTCGCCGACCTGGACCAGGACGACGTCGTGTGGGGTCGCACGCGGGTGAAGACCGGTGGTGACGACGCGGGCACGACGCATGAGGCCGGCGCGAACGTGTGGGTGCGGCTGTGGCAGGAGGAGCGGCGGCACCTCGTCGCGGTGTCGGCCGCGTGCGTGAAGGCCGGGATCGAGGAGCGTCGGATCCAGGTCGTCGAGGCGCAGGCGGTGCTGCTGGCGGGGACGGTGTCGCGGATCCTCGAGCGGCTCGACTTGTCGGATGTTCAGCGGGGTCTGGTGGCGGTGGTGGTGCCTGAGGAGTTGCGGGCGACTGCCGAGCTGGAGGCGCGAGCGTCATGAGCCGGCTCGCCATCGCAGACCCGCCTTACCCGCCCCAGCTCGCCGAGCGACGTGACCGCGTCGACGGCCCGCTGCGCATCACGACGCGATCGCGGGCACGCCGCTGGTACGGCGACGGCACCCGTCCAGCCGACGAGACCCCGGCCGACTTCCACCCCGCCGCCGGCGAGTGGGACGACCCAGCACGACACCGCGCGCTGCTCGAGCAGCTGCACGACGAGTTCGACGGGTGGGCGATCGCGACCAGCCCCGATGGCCTCGAGGTCTACCGGCCGCTCCCGCTCTCCTGCCGCGTCATGGCGTGGATCAAGCCCAACAGCATCCCGGGCGGCCACCGTCTCAAGTCGACCTGGGAGCCCGTGATCGTGCGCGTCCCCGAGTCACGGCAGAACCGCCGTGGCGGGCAGGTCAACGACACCCTCATCGCCGGCACGCCCTACGGCCGCCGGTTCGCCGGCGCGAAGCCCGACGCCTGGACCCACTGGGTGCTCGACGCCCTCGGCTACGACCCCGATGAGGACTCCGTCGTCGACATGTTCCCCGGCTCGGGCGCCGTCACGGCAGCCATCAGCCGCATGCCCATCCCGATCGACCAGCTGTGACCAACGAGAGGAACCACGCATGACCGACACCACCAAGAAGCCTGCGTCGCCGCGGCTGCAGCACGTCGTCGTCCACACCAAAGCCGCGACCGGCGGACCGGACGAGTTCGACGACGTCCACGTCTTCGGCACCGAGCTCGAAGCCCTGCGCTACATGCTCGGCAAGCCCGACCTCGTCTACGCCGCCGTCCCCCACGGGGCGTCGGTGCGTGAGGCGCTGGCTGGCGGTGAGCCTGCATGACCTACCGCCAGATCAAGCTCTCCACGGGCGCCACCGGACCCGGCTGGCAGGCCTTCGACATCATCGCCGAGGTCACCGATGCCGACTACGAGTGGTCGACCACCGCGATCCTGCGGCGCCCCTCGGACGGCGCCCTGTTCTACGTCACGGACAGCGGCTGCTCGTGCTACGGCTTCGGCGAGAACATCGACGTGTCGGACTTGCAGCCTGTCCGGTCGATCAACGAGGCAGTCCGGAAGGTGGACCCGGGCGAGCAGGAGCGCCTGCGCCGGTCCGTCGCGTTGAACGAGGCGGTGTACCGGTGAGCGCGGCGTTCCGGATCCAGGGCGCCGACGGCGCCGATGGTGACGCCCTGGACCTCGACGAGCTCGAGCGGATCGCGCGGGCAGCGACACCGGGGCCGTGGGAGGCGCGGCCGCCACACGGCTGGCCGGTACGTGACGACGGCTGGGACGAGTTCCTGATATTCCACGGACCTGACACGTCCGACACGATCACACCCGGCGGTGGCGAGCACGGCGACTACGGACTCACCGCGGAGGACGCCGCACACATTGCAACCTTCGACCCCCAGGCCGTGCTCGCGCTAATCGAGCGGGTCCGGGTGGCCGAGGCCGAGCGTGACACGGCGGTCCTGCAGCGTGACGAGATCAAGGCAGAGCGCAACAAGGTCCGTTCCTCGCGTGCCGAACTGGCCACCGAGCGTGACGAGGCGCTGGCGACGGTCGAGCGGGTGCGGGCGGTGTACGGCGATCGCTTCACGGGGCCTATCAGCGGCACGGTCATGGAGTGGGTGCCAGCTGACGAACTCCGTGCCGCGCTGGACGGGGGCCGAGCATGACCGCCGCCCTCATCACCGCCATCGCCACAGCCGCCTGGCTCCCCCTCGCCTACGCCATCGGACACGACCGCGGCGCCAAGCACGCACACCAGCTCCACGCCGACCACGACCGGTACGAGACCGACCTCGCCGCGACCGAGAAGCGCGTCGACGCAGCACTCACCCGCCTCACCAGGAGGAAGCACCCGTGACCGACACCCGCCTCGACCTCCACGCCTACATCACCCAGCTCACCCGCTGGCACACCCACCGCGAACCCCGCAGCTACGACGACGGCGGCACCCGCTGGACCGACGACCACATCACCCAACAGCCACCCCTCATCGACCAAGTCCTCGGCACCGTCGGCACCCGCGGCCAAGGCGGCGAGATCGGCACCACCGCACCCACCTCCAAGCCCACCGCCAACCTCGACGCCATCGACTGCGGCATCCGCATCGACCTCGCCGCCGCACGCTGGATCCGCGACCTCGGCGAAGACGACCCCGGCGACACCATCGCCTGCGTCCTCCAGCTCCACGGCCTCACCGCCTCAGTCCACCGCTGCACCCGCACCACCGGCCGCCGCGGCCTCGACTGCTGCACCTGGCACGCCATCGAGGTCGACGTCCGCTCCTGGTGGATCCAGGCCCGCGTGCTCTCCGGCTGGGAGACCGCGTCACGCCGCCTCGACGGCACCTGCCCGCTGTGCGGGGTCCGCGGCGACGTCCGGGTCCGGTACTCGTCCGGCGTCGGCACCTGCATGGCCTGCCACGAGGTGTGGGGTCCGGACACGATCGGCCTGCTGGCCGACCACATGCGCGCCGAAGCTGAGGAGGAGCGGTTCGTGCCGAAGCCGGGCCCGGTGCTGTGCCGGCCGGTCGAGGGCGAGCTGGAGTGGCCGCTGTTCCGGATGATGCTGTGCCCGGACTGCGGGTCGTCGCGGTGCGTGAAGGCGCAGGAACAGCCAGTCGGCCGGCTGACCGACCACCAGAGTCACCAGCGGGTGGGATGATCGACCCATGCAGCAGTTCCTCGACATCCTCGACGCACGCGCCAAGCTCCACGACTACGGCAAGCCCGACTTCGAACTCGAGCACAACGGTGTGCGTCTGACGATCAGCGTGCAGACACGGGACGACTTCGACTCCGCTCCAGCTGCCATCGCCGAGGCCCAGGGACTGGCCGCCGATCTACTGGCCGTCCCCGGCTGGGTCGCAGTCAGCGACGCCACGATCGGCGCGACTATCAGCGTCGTCCCTCCTCGACCTCGGGCTACGACAACCCGCTGGCACGGGCTCGTGAAGCTGAACCTCGTCACCGACCGTGCGTTGGCGGAGTCGGCCGACGAGATCGTTCCGTTCCGCCGCATCGACGGCTTCAGCGAGTAGTCCTTCCGAACCATCTTCGGCGCGGCGCTTGCATTCCGACGATCCTTCGGTGCACACTGGCCACGCAGTTCTCGCGCGCCCAAAACCAGCCCGTCGACCCAGCCCGGTCCGACGGGCTTCGTCGTTCCCGGGAGGCCGCCGGTGAATCCCTGGGAGATCGCGGCCAAGCACTTCGAGCCACCCGAACGACGCTGGGCCTCCCCCGGCGACCTCGCACGACACCTCGACAGCCGCATCATCCAGACCCCCGCGCTCGACCTCATCGACGAGCACCTCGTCAAGAACACCGACCTCCCCGACGGCCGACTCGCACTCTCCATGCCCCCACAGGAGGGCAAGAGCCAACGCGTCTCCCGCTGGTACCCCCTCTGGGTCCTCACCCAGAACCCCGACACCCGCATCGCGATCGTGTCCTACGAGCTCAACGTCGCCCGACGCTGGGGCCGCGCCATCCGCGACGAGATCACCATGCACGGACCCCGACTCGGACTCCGCGTCCGCGACGACCTCTCCGCACAGTCCGAGTGGCAGCTCGCCGGCCACGAGGGCGGCGTCTACGCAGCCGGCATCGGCGGCGCGCTCACCGGCCGCCCCGTCGACCTGCTCATCGTCGACGACCCCATCAAGGACCGCGAGCAGGCCGACTCCCAGGTGTACCGCGAGCGCGCCTGGAACTGGTGGACCGACGTCGGAGCCACCCGCCTCGCCCCCGGCGCCCCAGTCGTCGTCGTCGCCACCCGCTGGCACGAATCCGACCTCACCGGCAAGCTCCTCGACGCCGAGGACGGCCACCTGTGGCGAGTCCTGAACATCCCCGCCGAGGCCGACCACGACCCCAAGTCCGGCGAGACCGACCCCCTCGGCCGCCAGCCCGGCGAGTTCATGCAGTCCGCCCGGAAGCGGTCCGAGAAGCAGTGGCGCGCGATCAAGGTCCGGTCCGGCGCCCGCACCTGGGCGTCGCTCTACCAGGGCCGCCCCTCGGCCGCCGAAGGCGACATCCTCAAGCGCGACTGGTGGAAGACCTACACCCAGCCGCTCCACGTCGACCGCGCCGACGGCACCGCCTACGTCCCCGAGTTCGACGACCTGCTGATCTCCTGGGACCTCACGTTCAAGGACACCACCACCTCCGACTACGTCGTCGGCCAGGTCTGGATGCGCCGCGGCGCCGACGCCTACCTCCTCGACCAAGTCCGCGACCGCATGGACTTCCCCCGCACACTCTCCGAGGTCGAGAAGCTCGCACGTCGGTGGCCCCAGGCCGTCCTCAAGATCGTCGAGGACAAAGCCAACGGCCCCGCCGTCATCGCATCCCTGCGGCACAAGGTCGCCGGCATCGTGCCCGAGGAACCGCAGGGCTCCAAGGTCGCCCGCGCGTCCGCGATCGCACCACTGATCGAAGCCGGCAACGTGTGGCTCCCCGACCCGAAGTCCGCGCCCTGGGTCGACGGGCTCATCGAGGAGGCCGCCGGCTTCCCCAACGCCACCCACGACGACCAGGTCGACGCCCTCTCCCAGGGCCTCAACCGGCTCGTGCTCCAGCCACTCATCGACGGCGACATCGTCGACGAGGACGACCTCTGGGACGACGACCCCGACGACGGCATCAGCCCCTACTGACCCACGGCGAGGAGGCCCCGCATGCCCGACTGGCCCTCCACCGCCGTCTCCGAGACCGAGCGCCTCGAGATCGAGCTGGCCGCCGCGACCAGCGAGCTGGAGTTCACCCGTGAGTCCCTCGCCGACGTCGAGCTCGCGCTCGAGGACCGCGGCTGGGTCGCCCTCACCATGCAGGCCGCGCAGGAGTTCACCCGCGAGGGCCGTCGCCGCGCGGCCGCGCTGTGTCGGATCCTCGCGATCCAGAACCCCCTGGTCAAGCGCGGCATCGCCGTGCGGACCGGCTACATCTGGGGCGACGGCGTCGAGATCTCCGCACCCGACGACGACGTCAACGCCGTCATCCAGGCGTTCCTCGACGACAACCAGACGTCGTACTCCGGCAGTCAGGCCCGCGAGGAAGCCGAGAAGAGCCTCGGCACCGACGGCGACGTGTTCCGTGCACTGCCGACGTCGCCGCTGACGGGCCGGGTTCGGGTCCGCACGATCGACCCGGACGAGATCGAAGACATCATCACGAACCCGGACGACCGCGACGAGCCCTGGTTCTACCTGCGCCAGTACACGACCCTCGTCCTCGAGGGCGGCTACTCCGGCATGACCCGGAAGCGTCGCGAGACCCGTCGCGTCATGTACCCGGCGCTCGGCTTCCGGCCCCGGCTGCGGCCCAAGGAGATCGACGGCATCCCCGTCCAGTGGGACACCCCCGTGCAGCACCTCGCGGTCAACCGGATCGACGGCTGGTCGTTCGGCATTGGCGACGCCTACGCAGCGATCTTCTGGGCCCGCGCCTACAAGGAGTTCCTCGAGGACTGGTCGAAGCTGACCAAGAGCCTGTCCCGGTACGCCTGGCGTGTCACGTCGGCGTCGAAGGGCAA
>JALRKU010000286.1 GCA_023254755.1 Aeromicrobium sp.
CGCGCCGTGGACTATGTCGACCGGATGGCGCAGCAGGACGCCCCCTTCCTGCTCAGCCTGCACTACACGGCACCGCACTGGCCCTGGGAGACGCGCGACGACGAGGCGCTGTCCCAGGAGGTCAAGGACAACCTGTTCCACCTGCTCGACTCCGACCCCGACGACGTCAAGCGGTTCGCCGCCACGCTCGTCCAGGTCAAGGAGAAGGTGCACTTCTGCCAGACCTGCGGCAACGTCACGATCGATCTCGAGTGCCGCATCTGCGCCGACCCGCGGCGCGACCGCTCGGTGCTGTGCGTCGTCGAGGAGAGCAAGGACGTCGTCGCGATCGAGCGCACCCGCGAGTACCGCGGTCGCTACCACGTGCTGGGCGGCGCCATCAGCCCCATCGCCGGCATCGGCCCCGACCAGCTGCGCATCAAGGAGCTCTTCCAGCGGCTCTCCGACGGCGCCATCACCGAGGTCATCATCGCGACCGACCCGAACCTCGAGGGCGAGGCCACGGCGACCTACTTGATCCGCCAGCTGTCGACGCTCGGTCTCAAGGTCAGCAAGCTGGCCAGCGGCCTGCCGGTCGGCGGCGACCTCGAGTACGCCGACGAGGTCACGCTGGGTCGCGCGTTCGAGGGCCGCACCGCGGTCGCTGGTTGAGCGCCCTGCTCGACCGCCACTGGCGGTCGCTCAGCGGTACGGAGATCACGCAGTCCGGGTAGCCCTGACCACCTGAACTGCGTGAGGTCAGTCCGGGCGGCGGCTTCGGCGCGCTCCTTCCCCTCGTGACGCCGTCCCACCCGCTCCGGCCCGAGCGCGGTGACTCGTCACCGGAAACACGTGACTCGTCACCGGGAATTCGTGACTCGTCACCGGGAGTGGTGTGACGCATCACCCGGTGGGCGGGATCGGGAGAGCGCCGTAGGATCGAGTGGCATGGATGTGGAGCTGCGGCACCTCAAGGTCGTGTGCACGATCGCCGACGCAGGCAGCGTCACCAAGGCCGCGGCCGAGCTCGGCGTCGCGCAGCCGGCGCTCACCGCCCAGCTGGGACGGATCGAGCGGGCGCTCGGCGGCCCGCTGTTCGATCGCGACCACCGCGGGGTGCGGCCCACGCCGCTCGGCGAACTGGTGGTCAACCGGGCCCGGATGCTGCTGCCGGCGATGTCGGGTCTCCTCGACGACGCCACGCGGCTCACGGACGAGGAGCGCGGTCGCAGCGCACCCGACCACGTGTCGATCGGGTCGGCGACCTCGGCGATCCTCGCGCCGCTGATCAAGCGCCTGGCCGACCTGCACGACGACCTGCAGGTCGCCACGACCGCGTCGTGGTCGGCCGACGAGCTGGCCCGCGAACTCGGCGACGGACGTCTCGACTTCGCAGTCGTGGGGGTGTGCGGTGGTGCGCCGCCGCCCGGCGACCCAGAGCTCGTGTGGCGCACCTTCTCGGTCGACCCCGTGTTCGTCCTGCTTCCGCAGGACCACCCGCTCGCTGACCGCGACGAGGTCGCGCTCAGCGACCTGCGGGACCACGAGTGGGCCGCCACCCCCGGTGACGGGTGCTTCCAGCAGTGCTTCGCGCAGGCGTGCGCCCGCGAGGGCTTCGCCCCGCGCAGCCTCTACGTCGCCGACGCCGCCAGCTGCGTGGACCTCGTGGCCGACGGCACCGCGGTGGCACTCTGCCAGCC
>JALRKU010000315.1 GCA_023254755.1 Aeromicrobium sp.
CTGACGGCGGTCAGGGTGCGGGGTCGCCCGCGAGGCGCGGCGCGTACTGGGTGCCGCGCTGCTGGACCCCGGGTGCCTCCGTCGGGCAGCGCGCGTCGTCGGGTGCCGGGTCGTGGGCCATGGCGTACGGCGTGACCCGAGGAGGGCCGTACTGGCAGTTGTCGCCGAAGTTGCCGACCATCAGCACGTGGCCCGACCCGTCGCGCGTCGCGTCGGCCATCGCGAGGAACTGGTCGGGAGCCCAGCGGAGCCAGTGCGCGTAGCCCTCGAGCCGGTCGTCGCCCACCGTCGCGAAGGTGTCCCAGCTGTCCAGGGTCGAGGTGAGCGGGTCCTCGAGCCGCTGGATCGTGCGGGCCAGGGGCGGCATCAGGTCGTCCGTGGAGTCGACGGCGGCCCGCAGGTCGGGGTCGGACCGCTCGAGGCGATCGGCCACCAGGTCGAGGTCCGAGGCGAACGAGCGCAGGTCGCCGCCCGTGTCGACGATCGTGCGCATCGGGACCTGAGATCGCTCCACGAGCTGGGAGAACGAGGGGCGAAGTCGCTCGAGCATCGTGAGCGTCCGATCGGCGCGGCGTCCGATCGTCGCCAGGTCGGTCTCGGTGTCGAGCCCCTCGCCGAGCTCGTGGGTGATCGTGCTGATGTCGTCCGGGTCGATGCGGTCGGCGACGTCGCCCAGGTGGGTGATCAGCTCGTCGAAGCGGCGAGGGACGGTCGTGTCGACGGCCGCGACGACCGAGCCGTCGCGCAGGAAGGGACCGTGGTCGACCCGGGGCCGGAAGTCGATTGACGGCTGCCAGCACGACGTCCTCCAGCGACACGAACGTGGTGAAGTAGTGGTCGTAGGTGCCGGCGGACTGGTTGAAGAAGATGGTGACGACCAGGTCCGTCGTGACGTAGGTGCCGACGAGCCCGAGCAGGAAGAGCGGCAGCACCATGCACAGCGACGCGACGACGCGGGTCGACACGAGGTAGGGCACGGGGCGGATCGACATGGACTCGAGCGCGTCGATCTCCTCGCTGATGCGCATCGCGCCCAGGCGTGAGGTGAAGCCGCAGCCGATGCGCGCCGCGAACGCCAGGGCCACGACGATGGGCGCGAGCTCGCGGGTGTTGGCGTAGCCGGACACGAATCCCACGAGCGGGGCGAGCCCGATGATGTCGAGACCGTTGTGGCCCTCCAGGCCGACCTCGGTGCCGGTGAGGGTGGACATCAAGAAGACGACCCCGACCGCTCCGCCGCCGACGACGAGCGCGCCGCCGCCGAGGCTGACCTCCGCGAGCTGGCGACCGATCTGGGCGGGGTAGTGGCGGATCGCCACGGGAATCCGCACGATCGACAGCACCGCGAACCACACGAAGTCTCCGACCCGGGAGAGCGGCCGCGTGACCACCGTCGAGACCACCTGCCCACCGCTCACACCACACCGCCGGGGACGAGCGTCGACTGGACCTGAGAGATGACGAAGTTGGCTGCGAACAGGGCGACGAAGTTGGTGACGACCGCCGACGTGACGGCGTCGCTCACGCCCGAGGGGCCGTTCCGGGCCGCCATGCCCTTCTGCGCCGCGATGACCGCGCACACGGTGCCGAAGAT
>JALRKU010000331.1 GCA_023254755.1 Aeromicrobium sp.
AGTGGGACAACGTGGCCCCTGCGCAGGACTGGAAGCACGGTCACAACTACCTGCACCACACGTACACGAACATCCACGGCATGGACAAGGACATCGGCTACGGCCTGCTGCGCATCGACGACGAGCAGCCCTGGTACCCGAACCACCGCTTCAACCTGCCCGCCGCGTTCCTGCTGATGCTGTTCTTCGAGTGGGGTGTCGCGTACCACGGCGTCGAGCTCGACGAGTACCTCGGCGGCAAGATGACCAAGAAGGAGTTCCGCAACCGCCGCAGCCGCGCAGCCCGCAAGGCGCGCCGCCAGCTGGTCAAGGACTTCGTCGCCTACCCGGCGATCGCCCTCGCCCTGGTGCCGTTCGTCGGCTGGTGGGCACCGGTCGCCGTGATCGCGGCCAACTTCGTCGCGAACATCATCCGCAACATCTGGGCATTCCTCATCATCTTCTGCGGACACTTCCCGGCCGAGGTCGAGACGTTCGCCGAGGAGGACGCCGAGAACGAGACCCGCGGCCAGTGGTACCTGCGCCAGCTGCTCGGCTCGGCCAACATCTCCGGCAGCCCGGTGTTCCACGTCCTCAGCGGCAACCTGAGCCACCAGATCGAGCACCACCTGTTCCCCGACATCCCGGCGCGCCGCTACCCCGAGGTCGCGGTCGACGTGAAGCGTCTCGTCGAGAAGTACGGCCTGCAGTACAACACCGGTCGGCTGTCCAAGCAGCTGTGGAGCGTCGCCAGCCAGCTGGGGTCGTACGGTCGCAAGCCGAGCGACCCGTACAAGCAGGGCAAGAGCCCTGAGTCCAAGGCCCTGCGTCGCGCCAGGCGCGAGGCGAAGGCCGCCCTCGAGTCCGCCGCGGCGGCCCGCTGATCGTCGCCTGCACGCCCCGGTCCGACCTCGCGTCGAGCCGGGGCGTGCGCCACACTGTTTCCATGTCGCTGAGCCGCCGCGAGATCGCCAAGGACGCTCTCCAGCAGACGGCCGAGGCGACGATCGCGAGCGCCGGTCACGTGGCGGCGATCCTGTTCGAGTCGGCCCGCAAGATCACCACGGAGCTCGGCGCACTCGGCACGGAGATCTTCGAGATCGCCGAAGCCAGCCGCGCGGCCCGCGGCGACGAACCACGGGCATGAGCACCTCCGTCGCCGTGATCGGCTCCGGCATCTCCGGGCTGACGGCCGCCTACCTGCTGCGGCGGGACCACGACGTCACCGTGTTCGAGGCCGGCGACCACGTGGGCGGACACAGCCACACGCAGACCGTCGTCGACGGCGACGACACTCACCACGTCGACACCGGGTTCATCGTCCACAACGACCGGACCTACCCGCTGCTGCGCCGCCTGTTCGCCGAGCTCGACGTCGAGGTGCACCCGACCGAGATGTCGATGAGCATCGCCTGCGACGGCTGCGGGCTGGAGTTCGCCGGTGGTCGCGGCGGCCGGGGCGTGTTCGCGCAGCGCCGTCGCCTGCTCGACCTCCGCTACCTGCGCCTGCTGCTGTCGGTGCGCCGCTTCGGACGACTCGCACAGGAGCTGCTCGACTCCCCCGAGTCCGACGACGAGCCCGTCACCTACGGCGACTTCCTGCAGCGTCACGGCTTCGGCGACTACTTCGTGACGCACTACGCCGTCCCGGTCGTGTCCTGCGTGTGGTCCTCCGGGCACGACACGGCCCTGCAGTACCCCGCGCGATACCTGTTCACGTTCCTGCGCCACCACGGCTTCCTGTCCGTCAAGGGGTCCCCCCAGTGGTTCACCGTCGTGGGCGGGTCGCAGCGCTACGTCGAGCGCCTGGCGGCCGCGATCGGCGACGTCCGTCGCATCGGCGTGGAGCAGGTCCGCCGCGACGACGACGGCGTCGACGTCGTCGACGCCGAGGGCACGACGCACCGCTTCGACGCCGTCGTGGTCGCGACCCACCCCGACGACGCCCTGGGCCTGCTGGCCGATCCCACGGTCGACGAGAAGCGGGTGCTCGGCACGTTCGAGTACTCGCCCAACGAGGTCGCGCTGCACCGCGATCCGGCGCTGCTGCCCCGCGCCCCGCTGGCTCGCTCGTCGTGGAACTACCGCAAGGGTGCGTGCGACGAGCGCAGCGACCGCACGGGCGTCACCTACTGGATGAACCGCCTGCAGGGTCTGCGGAGCGACCGACCGCTGCTGGTCACGCTCAACGCGACCGACCGCATCGACCCCGACGCGATCGAGTCGGTCACGCAGTACAGCCACCCGATCTACACGCCTGCCTCCGTCGCGGCGCAGGCCGAGCTGACGTCGCTGTTCACCGACCGCACGGTCTACGCCGGCGCGTACCACGGCTGGGGCTTCCACGAGGACGGCTGTCGGTCCGGCGTCGTGGCCGCCGAGGCCCTGGGGACCACGTGGTGACCCCCGCTCTCTCGGGGCTCCCCGACCTGCCCGCCCTCGTCGAGGGACACGTGGGCCACACCCGGAAGGGACCGATCCGCCACCGCTTCCGGTACCGGGTCTACCAGTGGCTCGTCGACCTCGACGACCTGCCGCGCACGGCTCGCTGGCTGCGACCCTTCTCGACGTTCCGCGCCGCCGACCACCTCGGTGATCCCGATGCGACCATCCGCGCCAACGTCGAGCGGTTCTGCGCCGCCGAGGGGCTCGACGTCACCGACCACCGCCTGCTCATGCTGGCCAACGCCCGTGTGCTGGGGCACACCTTCGACCCGCTCAGCGTGTTCTGGGCCATCGCTCCCGACGGCTCCCTGTCGTGCATCGTCGCCGAGGTGCACAACACCTACGGCGAGCGCCACGCGTACCTGCTGCGCCCCGACGACGCGGGCCGCACCACCGTCGACAAGGCGTTCTACGTCTCGCCGTTCTTCACGGTCGAGGGTCGCTACGACCTGCGATTCGTGCTCGGCACCGACACCGTGTCGTCGACCGTCGTGCTCCGTCAGGACGACGAGCCGGTCTTCTCCGCGACCTTCCGCGGCACGCCCCGACCAGCCACCTCCCGTCGTCTGGCCCGCGTCGTCCTGACCTACCCGCTCATGACGCAGCGCACGTCGCTGCTGATCCGTCTGCACGGCATCTGGCTGTGGCTGCGCAGGCTCCCCGTCGTCCCCCGACGACCGCACGACCACCAGCCCACCGTCCAGCCCACCCCTTCCCGAGAGGTCGCCCGATGACCGAGCTCTCCGTCGACCAGGGCCGCTGGCCCGGCGTCGCCCGCTCCCCCCGTCCCCCGTTCCGCGCACGGGTGGCCCGCCGCATCCTGCGTCCCACCGTGAACCGGGTGCCGGTGCGCCTGGTCTTCCCCGACGGCACCACGTGGGGAGCCGGTGGGCCCGACTCCCCCGAGATGCGCCTGGTGCGCCCGAAGGCCTTCTTCGGCCGCCTCGGCGCCGACAGCAAGATCGGATTCGGCGAGGCCTACATGGCCGGCGACTGGACGACCGGTGACGGCACGGACCTGGCCGATCTGCTCGTGCCCTTCGCCGAGCGGCTGACGTCGATCATCCCGCCGTCGCTGCAGCGCTTCCGCGCCCTCGTCGACGAACGCCTCCCCCACTCGACCCGCAACTCGGTCAGCGGCAGCAAGCGCAACATCGAGGCGCACTACGACCTGTCGAACGACCTGTTCGCGGCGTTCCTCGACCCCACGATGTCCTACTCCGCCGCGTGGTTCGCCCGCGACGACCAGGGCCTGATCGTCGACGAGTCGCTCGAGTCGGCCCAGCTGCGCAAGATCGACGGCATCCTGGACCAGGCGCGCGTCGGTGAGGGCACCCGGGTGCTCGAGATCGGCAGCGGCTGGGGCGCCCTCGCCCTGCGCGCCGCACAGCGCGGAGCGAAGGTCACCACGATCACGATCTCCGAGGAGCAGGCCGCCCTGGCCCGCGAGCGCTTCGCCGAGTCCGGCCTGAGCGACCGCATCGACCTGCAGCTGGTCGACTACCGCGACGTCACCGGCGAGTACGACGCGATCGTCAGCGTCGAGATGATCGAGGCCGTCGGCGAGGAGTTCTGGCCCACGTACTTCTCCACGATCGACCGCCTGCTGGCTCCCGGAGGCGCCGTCTCGATCCAGGCCATCACGATGGCGCACCACCGCTACCTGGCGACGCGCAACTCGTACGG
>JALRKU010000442.1 GCA_023254755.1 Aeromicrobium sp.
GGTCGATGATCTCCGGGTTGGCGTCGAAGACCTGCAGGCCCTCGTAGTCGGTGACCGGCACGGTGAAGCGGCCGTCCTTGCCGACGGGCATCACCGCGGCGATGCCCTCGCGGTCGGTGACCTCCTTGTCGACCTCGCCGAACGCGCCGGCGCTGTGCACGAGGCCGGTTCCGTCGGTCGTTGTGACGGCCTCGTCGGCCGCGACGACGCGGAACGCCCTCCCGTGCTCGGCCGCGGCGTGATCGGCGAAGTAGGTGAACGGTGGTGCGTAGGTCAGCCCGACCAGGTCGGCGCCCGTACCGCGCCAGACCACCTCGGGCTCGTCGCCCAGCTCGCGGGCGTACGCGTCGAGACGGGCCTCGGCCAGGACCAGGCGCTCTCCGTCGTGGGCGACGGCCACGTAGTCGATGCCGGTCCCGACCATGACCGCCAGGTTCGACGGCAGGGTCCACGGCGTCGTGGTCCAGATCAGCAGCTTGGCGCCGTGGAGCTCGCCGTCGCCGGTGATGCCGAAGCCGACCGTGACCGCGGGGTCCTGGCGGTTCTGGTACACGTCGTCGTCCATGCGCAGCTCGTGGTTCGACAGCGGCGTCTCGTCGTTCCAGCAGTAGGGCAGGACGCGGAAGTCCTCGTACACCAGACCCTTGTCGTGCAGCTGCTTGAACGCCCAGATCACCGACTCCATGTACTCGGGGTTGAGCGTGCGGTAGTCGTTCTCGAAGTCGACCCAGCGAGCCTGACGGGTGACGTACTCCTCCCACTCGCCGGTGTACTTCAGGACCGACTGGCGGCAGGCCTCGTTGAACCTGTCGATGCCCATCTCGACGATCTCGTCGGTGGTCTTGATGCCGTTGAGGCGCATCGCCTCGAGCTCGGCGGGCAGGCCGTGGGTGTCCCAGCCGAAGCGACGCTCGACCTTCTGCCCGCGCATCGTGCGGTACCGGGGCACGACGTCCTTGACGTAGCCGGTCAGCAGGTGGCCGTAGTGGGGCAGACCGTTCGCGAAGGGCGGTCCGTCGTAGAACACGAACTCCTCGGCACCCTCGCGGTTCGCGATCGACGCTCGGAAGGTGTCGTCGTCCTTCCAGTAGGCCAGCACGCGCTCCTCGATCTCGGGGAAGCGCGGGCTCGGCGCGACGCCCTGCGCGGGTGCGTCGGTACCGGTCTGTGCCTTGGGGTAGGTCATCGGGTGCTCTCTCGTGTCGTCAACTCTCACGAGGACGACAGGAGCCGCGGTACCACCTCGCTTGCCACCCTGACGGGTGACCGCTTCGTGACGGCTGTGACGGGCCTGCCCGTCCGGTTCTAGTGAGGACCCTGGACTTCTGGAAGGGTCCGGTTCTTCCGGAGGCTCGCCGCTGATGACGGCTCGAACGCTGTGGCCCAAGCCTAGCGCGGTGCCGGCCGGGTCGTTGCACGCCGGTGGGCTCGCGGCAGTGGTCAATCGCGTTCGGTGCTGCTCACGGGCTGGCGCAGGATGGTTCGCAGCCTCTCGGGGGCCACCCTGCGCGGGTCGCCGAGGTAGATCTCGTGGTGCTTGCCCAACAGGTGCAGCCCGTGCCGCGGGATGACGTCGTGGTGCAGCGTCGCGAGCACATCGGCCTCGTCGTCGTACGACCCGAGGTGCAGCGTCTGGACGCACCGGCCCTCGGTCAGTGACTCCAGGCGGATCGCGCCGAGGCGCGGCGGCGGATTCGCGGCACCCACCTTCTCGACGGCAGCCGCGAACATCGCGTGGTCGAGCCAGCCCGGCACCATCAGCATCATCGTCCAGTCCCAGTGCGACTTGTCGCGGGCCGTCGTGAAGACCGTCATGTCGTCGGCCCACCACAGGCCTTCGAGTGGTGGGACGACGTAGTCGCGGTCCAGTTCCCGCTTGCTGGCGAACTTCATCGCGTAGGCCAGCGGATACAGCGACTCGACCGCCTCGGTGTAGGCCGGGGAGACGTTGGGATCTCCGTGTCCGTCGATCATCAGGTACTGCAGCTCGGGGACGTCGACGATGCGGAATTGGCCGACCCGCGCGCGGTAGGAGTCGATCGTCCTCTTGAAGTCGACCTTCTCCATTCCGACTCCTCGGCTCGTCTGCTCCTCGGCTGGCTGGAACGGCTCTCGCGATCCGTTCGGTGCCAGTCTGCCCTCCCGGACGTCGGCGGTGCTGGGCGCCACGGCGTCGTCGTCAGGACGTGTCGGTGGTCGTCTCTAGCGTGGGGACCATGGCGATCCGACCGATCATGGTGACCATCGACTGCTCCGATCCGGGAGCGCTGTCGGGCTGGTGGGCCGAGCGCACGGGTGCCCCGGTCGCCGCGGACTACGGGGAGTACGTCGTGCTGGGTCTCGACGGCCTGCACCTGGCGTTCCAGC
Source organism: Aeromicrobium sp. (assembly GCA_023254755.1). Classification (GTDB taxonomy): domain Bacteria; phylum Actinomycetota; class Actinomycetes; order Propionibacteriales; family Nocardioidaceae; genus Aeromicrobium. Next base: position 2,368 of record JALRKU010000442.1, read on the forward strand.
AGGTGCCCGACCCCACGCCGGGCAAGAACAAGGCGCACCTGGACTTCCGCAGCGACGACCGCGCCGCTGACGTGGCCGCCTTCGTCGAGGCGGGTGCCGCCGTGGTCGCCGAGCACGCCGTTCCCGAGGGCCCCACCTGGACCGTGCTGGCCGATCCAGAGGGCAACCAGTTCTGCCTCGCCGACGCCCACGGGTAGGACGCCGCCCTCCTTCGGGTCCACCATGGAGCGATGAGTGACATGTGGGTGGACCCTCGGCACGATCCCCGCGACACCGGCGCGGTGCTGAGGGGTGAGCGTGCCGTGCTGCTCGACTACCTGACGCACTTCCGCATGACGTTCGAGATGAAGTGCGAGGGCCTCGACGCCGAGCAGCTGGCTCGACGCTCGGTGGAGCCGTCGTCGATGTCGCTGCTCGGGCTGGTGCGTCACCTGGCTGCCGTCGAGCACTCGTGGTTCCGCCGCGTCATGCAGCGCAACCTCGACCTGCCCAAGCTGTGGAGCAAGGACGAGCGGCGCGACGCGGACTTCGACGACGCCGTGGCCGACGACGCGATGGTCGCCGAGGCGTGGGAGGCCTGGCGCGTCGAGGTCGACCACGCCCAGGCGTTCGTCGACTCCGCGGCGTCGTTCGACGTCCTCGGATCCCTCGGTGACGGCGAGGAGATCGAGTTGCGCGAGGTGCTGGTGCACCTCATCGAGGAGTACGCCCGGCACTGCGGCCACGCCGATCTGCTCCGCGAGCGCATCGACGGACGCACCGGGCAGTGAGCCGATTGGCCGGCGATCAGGACTCGGCGAGTGCCTTGAGGCGCGCGATCGACGCGAGGAGGTTGTCGGCGGTGGTGCTCCTGGCGCGGTCGAGGCGCGACGCGTCGGTCAGCTCGGTCCAGTCGTAGATGTGGGTCACCCGGCACCGGAGCGCGTCGACGGGCTCGACGTCCCACTGCCACTTGTGCCCGGGCTGCGGCTCGTCGACCGGACTGGGTCGCCACGCGATCCTGCGGCCCTCGGTGAACGCGACGACGTGGTTCTGCCGCACCATGCCGCTGGTGTTGGTCATCTCGAAGACGTCGCCGGCCGCGGTGACTCGAGGCGACGTCGACGCCGAGAGGTTGTCGTTGCCGTCCCACTCGGGCTGGCGCGCCGGGTCGGCGATCAGCGCGAACACCTCGGCTGCCGGCGCGGCGACCTCGGCGGAGGCGGACACGACGCGGATCTCGTCCATGGCCCCCAGGAAAGCAGGTCCGCGCGTCCCGGCCTAGGTTGGTGACGTGCCCGAGCCGTCCGAGATCTTCGTCCCCGCCGTCGCGGTGCCGCCGATCGTCGAGGCCCGCCTGGCCGCCGGGTGGACGCTGCTGGAGGTGGCGGGATTCCGCGTCTCGGAGGGCGACACCTCACCCGACCCCGCGCTGGTCACCGACCTCGGCGCGGACGGCACGACCGACCCGGTCGTCGCGGTCACGTCGACCGCCGCGTGGCCGTCGGCTCCGGACCTGTTCGCCCGGGTCCGGTTCGCTCCGCCCGCCTGACGGGCATCCTCGCCGGTGGTCCTCGCACCGTCCGGAGCGGCAGTGGGTGCGTCAGCCACCGACGTCGTGGACGAAGGGTGCGCAAGTCACCGCCCGACGCTGCGGGGGAGTCTCACGAACCGAGGTGGTCGCGCACCGTCGCGAGGGTGTCGGCCTCCGTGGCCGGCTTGTCGTCGCGGTAGCGGACGACGCGGGCGAAGCGGAGGGCGACGCCGCCCGGGTAGCGGGTGGACCGCTGGACGCCGTCGAAGGCGATCTCGACGACCTGCTCGGGTCGGACGGTGACGACGTGGCCGTCGTCGACCATCTGGAGCTCGCGGAACCGCTCGGTCTGCCAGGCCAGCATCTCATCGGTCATGCCCTTGAAGGTCTTGCCGAGCATGACGAAGCCGTCGCCGTCGCGTGCGCCGAGATGGATGTCGGAGAGCGTGCCACGGCGACGGCCCGATCCGCGCTCGACCGCCAGCACGACGAGATCGAGGGTGTGGACGGGCTTGACCTTGACCCAGGCGGCCCCGCGGCGGCCTGCGGCGTAGGGCGCGTCGAGATCCTTGACGACGACCCCCTCCTGGCCGAGCTCGAGCGCACCAGCGGCGAAGGTCTCGGCCTCGTCGACGTCGGCGGTGACCAGTCGGCGGACCAGGTGCGCGCGAGGGACGAGCGCGTCGAGGGCCGCCAGTCGCTCGTGTCCGGGGGAGTCGACCAGGTCGCGGCCGTCGACGTGGAGCAGGTCGAAGAAGAACGGGGTGAGCGCGACTCCGTCGGCCGAGGCCGTGCGCGACGACGTCTCCTGGAACGGCCGGGGTCGGCCGTCGGGACCGAGCGCCAGGACCTCGCCGTCGAGGACCAGATCGGTGGCCGGCAGGGCGCGGACCACCTCGACGACCTCGGGCAGGCGGGCGGTGACGTCGTCGAGGGACCGCGTGGCGACGAGGACGTCGTCGCCGCGCCGGTGCACCTGCACCCGGATGCCGTCGAGCTTGGTGTCGATCGCGACCGCACGATCACCCACGCCGGCCATCGCCGCCTCGACCGACGCAGCGCTGGACGCGAGCATCGGCAGCACGGGGCGCCCGACCTCGAGGCGGAAGGTCGCGAGCGCGTCGACCCCGCCGCAGAGCGCGGCCTGGGCGATCGCGACGGTGGAGCCGGCCATCATGGCGGCGCGACGCACGGCCGCCAGCGGCACGTCGCCCGCCGCGGCCAGGCCCTCCTGGACCAGCGAGTCGAGGGCCCCCTGGCGCACCTCGCCGGTGACGAGGCCCCGAAGCCACTGCTGCTCGTCGGCGATCGCCGCACCGAACAGCTCGGTGACCGCTGCCGCCCGTGCGGCCTGCGACCCGGCTCCGGCGAGCGCTGCGATCCGGTCGAGCGCCGCGTGCACCTCGACGACGTCGAGGGACGGCGCGGTCGCAGGGACCGGCAGCGACTGCAGCGACCGCCAGCCCAGGCCCGTGCGGCGCTGCAGCAGCGAGCCGGCGAGGTAGGCCGTGACGACCCGGACCTCGAGCGGGTCGGCGGAGCGCACCCGCGACAGCAGCCCGGCGAGTGCCGCGACCTTCGCCTTGCGAGAACGCGTCGCCGCCACCTCCGCGGAGGTGGCGACGACGTCGGCCAGCGCGATCATGTCCCCATCGTCGGTGACGGCACCGACACGAGCGACCCGACGATCGCAGGCCGCCGTCACGGCCGCCCGCGGATCGGTCCGCGCTGCGCAGACGCGAGAGGCGCCAGAATCTCGGCCGCTTAGTGTTGACCTGACCATAAGAGGGGGTTAGTGTCAGAAGCACCAGAAGGAGGTGCGTGGTGCTGCAGACGGATCAGAAGGTCTCGCTCGCGGTGTCGACCGTCGTGTTCGCGCTGCGTCCGCATCCCACCACCGGGCGCATGACGCTCTGGCTCCCGCTGGTGCGCCGCATCCGCGAGCCGTACGAGGGTCGATGGGCCCTGCCCGGCGGTCCGCTGGAGCCCGACGAGGACCTCGCGGCCAGCGCGCAGCACACCCTCGAGCGCACCACCGGCCTCACGCCGCGCTACCTCGAGCAGCTGTACTCCTTCGGCGCGGTCGACCGGTCGTCGGTGGCCGACCGCGACGGTCGGGTCGTGTCGATCGTCTACTGGGCCCTCACCCGCCCCGAGGAGATGGCGCGAGCCATCGACGGCGAGAACGTCGAGTGGTTCGTGGCCGACGACGTGAGCGGTCTGGCGTTCGACCACGACCAGATCGTCCGGTACGCGCTCGACCGCCTGCGCGCCAAGATCACCTACAGCCCCATCGCGCACGCGTTCTGCGACGACGAGTTCACGCTCGCCGAGCTGCGTGAGGTCCACGAGGCCGTGCGCGGCTGCCGCTTCGACCCCGCCAACTTCCGCCGTCAGGCGCTCGCCTCGGGCTGGTTCGAGCCCACGGGCCGCAGCGTCCAGGGCACGAGCCACCGACCCCCGGCGCTCTACCGCTTCCGTCCGTCCGAGGAGACGTCATGACCACTTCCGTCAACGAGCTGATCGTCGCGCAGCCCAGCCAGAGCTGCGACGTCGAGCTGGCCAAGGGTCCGTGGGAGTTCGACGCGGTGCCGGGGTACGGCCCCGGCGCGTCCGAGCTCGACGTCATCCCCGAGCCGGTCACCCGTCCGGGTCAGCTGCCAGCCGCCTACCAGCGCATGGCCGACGACGAGCTGCACGCCCGCATCCGGGCGGCCAAGGAGGCACTGGGCGATCGGCTCGTGATCCTCGGTCACTTCTACCAGCGCGACGAGGTCGTGCAGTACGCCGACTTCGTGGGCGACTCGTTCCAGCTGGCCAACGCCGCGCTCACCAAGCCAGACGCCGACACGATCGTGTTCTGCGGGGTGCACTTCATGGCCGAGACGGCCGACATCCTGGCCCGCCCCGAGCAGCACGTGATCCTGCCGAACCTGGCCGCCGGCTGCTCGATGGCCGACATGGCCGACGAGGACTCGGTCGAGGACTGCTGGGAGCAGCTGATGGAGCTGTACGGCGAGACGGCCGCCGACGGGCGCGCCTCGGTCATCCCGGTCACCTACATGAACTCGTCGGCCGCGCTCAAGGCGTTCTGCGGCCGTCACGGCGGCATCGTCTGCACGTCCAGCAACGCCGCGACCGTGCTGGAGTGGGCGTTCGAGCGCGGCCAGCGCGTGCTCTTCTTCCCCGACCAGCACCTCGGCCGCAACACCGCCAAGGCCATGGGCGTCAGCGTCGACGACATGCCGATGTGGAACCCGCGCAAGCCGCTGGGCGGCAACACCGAGGCCGACCTGGACAAGGCGCAGGTCATCTTGTGGCACGGCTTCTGCTCGGTCCACAAGCGGTTCACCGTCGCCCAGATCGAGAAGGCCCGCGCGGAGCACCCCGGCGTCAAGGTGATCGTGCACCCGGAGAGCCCCATGCCGGTCGTCGACGCCGCCGACGCGAGCGGCTCGACCGACGCCATCCGCAAGTTCGTCATCGCGTCGCAGCCCGGCGACACGATCGCGATCGGCACCGAGATCAACATGGTCAACCGGCTCGCCGCGGAGTTCCCCGACCGCACGATCTTCTGCCTCGACCCGGTCGTGTGCCCCTGCTCGACGATGTACCGCATCCACCCGGGCTACCTCGCGTGGACCCTCGACCAGCTCGTCGAGGGCGAGGTCGTCAACGAGATCGTGGTGGCCGACGACGTGGCCCGCGACGCCAAGGTCGCGCTCGAGCGCATGCTCGCGGCGCTGCCGAAGTAGGAGGTCGAGACCGATGCGGATCATCGTGGTGGGAAGCGGCGTGGCCGGTCTGACGGCCGCCCTCGACGCCGACGCGGCCGGACACGAGGTCGTGCTGTTCAGCAAGGCCGACCTCGCGCAGAGCAACACCCGGTACGCCCAGGGCGGTGTCGCGGTGGTCACCGACGCGATGTCCGATCCGGGCGCCCCGAAGCTCGGCGACTCGGTCGAGGCGCACGTCCAGGACACCCTCGTCGCCGGGGCGGGGCTGTCCGACGAGGACACCGTCCGCATCCTCGCGGCCGAAGGTCCTGCGTTGATCGACGAGCTGATCGCCCGCGGCGTGCAGTTCGACCGTCACGACGGACAGCTGTCGCACGGTCTGGAGGCCGCGCACTCGTTCGAGCGGATCCTGCACGCCGGCGGCGACGCCACGGGCGCCGGCATCGCGTACGCGCTGGTCGGCCGGGTGCGCGAGTCGGGCGTCGAGATCCACGAGCGCAGCACGGTCGTCGACCTCGTGCTCACCGACGGCGTCGTGACCGGTGTGAGCCTGCTCGACGGTGGTCAGGTCGAGGCCGACGCCGTGATCCTCGCGACCGGGGGAGCGGGGCAGCTCTTCCCGTACACGACCAATCCAGAGGTCGCGACGGCCGACGGGCTCGCGATGGCGCTGCGGGCCGGCGCGGTGGCGGCCGACCTGGAGTTCTACCAGTTCCACCCGACGTCCTTGAACGCTCCGGGCAACTTCCTGGTGTCCGAGGCGGTCCGGGGCGAGGGTGCGGTGCTGATCGACGCCGAGGGCAAGCGGTTCATGCTCGACGTCCATCCCGACGCCGAGCTGGCGCCTCGTGACGTGGTCGCTCGCGGCATCGCGAACCAGATGGCGCTGCAGCCCGGCGTCCCGGTACGACTCGACGCCACGGCGCTCGGGGGTGAGTTCCTCGCGAGGCGCTTCCCCAACATCGACGCCGCCTGCCGCGCCCAGGGCTTCGACTGGGGCGTCGAGCCGATCCCCGTCACGCCGGCCGCCCACTACTACATGGGAGGCGTCCGCACCGACGAGTGGGGCCGCACGTCCCTGCGCGGTCTGTACGCGGTCGGCGAGGTCGCCTGCAACGGGCTGCAGGGCGCCAACCGTCTCGCGTCGAACTCGCTGCTCGAGGGCGCGGTCTACGGCAGGCGCGTGATCGACGGTCTCGCCCACCCCGCACCCGACCACGACTTCGCGCACCCCGGCACCGGCCAGGGCACCGCGTGGGCCGAGCCCACCGTGCTCGATCTCGACGTCACCGAGGGGTCCGAGTTCGGCCGTGCCGACCTGCAGCAGCTGATGTGGGACGCCGCGGGGCTGTCGCGTGACGGCGCCGACCTGGAGGCCGCAGCCGCCGAGCTCGCCGGGTGGCGGGCGCCGCGGGTCACCGACGCGAAGTCGGCCGAGGACGCCAACCTGCTGGTCGTCGCGCGGGCCGTGGTCGCCTCGGCGCTCGTCCGGCGCGAGTCGCGGGGCGGTCACTTCCGCAGCGACTTCCCCGAGACCGACCCGGCGCAGGCCGTCCACTCGTGCGTCGTGGCCGCTGGCCACGGGGTGGTCGTGGAGGCGGGAGCCGTCGGTGCTTGAGACGCGCCAGATCCGCAAGGTCGTCGAGGCGGCGCTCGACGAGGACGCGCCGTGGGGCGACCTGACGTCGCAGACCCTGGTGCCCGCGTCCGCCGTCGCCACCGCGGCCCTGACCGCCCGCGAGGCGGGCGTCTTCGCCGGAGCCGAGGTGTGGGTGGTCGCCATGACCACGCTCGACCCCTCGGTGGAGGTCACGCTGCACGTCGCCGACGGCGACCGCTTCGAGGCCGGTGCGGTGCTCGCCGACGTCACGGGCCCGGCTCGCGCGGTGCTGCAGGCCGAGCGGGTCGGCCTGAACCTCGTGCAGCGGATGACCGGCATCGCCACCCTCACCGCGCGCTACGTCGAGGCCGTCGCGGGCCACGACGTCCGCATCGCCGACACCCGCAAGACCACGCCGGGGCTGCGCGCCCTGGAGCGGCACGCGGTCCGCTGCGGTGGCGGCCACAACCACCGGTACTCGCTGTCCGACGCAGTGATGGCCAAGGACAACCACCTCGCGGTCGTCGGCGACCTCACCGCCGCCCTGCGCCGAGCCAGGGCCGAGCTGCCTCACACGACCCACATCGAGGTCGAGGTCGACCGCCTCGAGCAGCTCGACGCCGTCCTCGCCGCCGACGCCGCGGGCACGATCATGCTCGACAACTTCTCCCTCGACGAGCTGCGCCGGGGCGTGGAGGTCGTCGCCGGTCGCGCGGTCGTCGAGGCCAGCGGGGGCATCACCCTCGACACGATCGCCGACGTCGCCGCCACCGGCGTCGACGTCATCAGCGTCGGCGCCCTCACCCACAGCGTCCGCGCCCTCGACCTCGGCCTCGACGTGGTCGTGTCGTGATGATCGCCCGAGCCGTGGGTCCGGTCTGGTGATCTACCTCGACGAGGCCGCGACGACGCCCGTGAAGCGGGAGGTCATGGAGGCCATGTGGCCCTATCTGGGCCCCCGGTTCGGCAATCCGTCGAGTCACCACGAGGTCGGGGAGGCCGCGGCCGCCGGGCTGGAGCAGGCGCGGGCCGACGTCGCGACGTTCCTGGGGGCCCGCCCGTCGGAGATCACCTTCACCTCCGGCGGCACCGAGTCCGACAACACCGCCATCAAGGGCATCGCGCTCGCGCAGCCGCGCGGACGGCACGTCATCGTCTCGGCCGTCGAGCACCCCGCCGTGCTCGAGTCGGCGGCCTGGCTCGGTCGTCTCGGGTACGACGTCGACGAGCTGCCCGTCGACCGCTTCGGCATGGTCCATCCGGAGTCGCTCGACGCCGTGCTGCGCGACGACACGACGCTCGTCTCGGTGCAGCTGGCCAACAACGAGGTCGGCACGATCCAGCAGGTCGAGACGCTCAGCCGCATCGCCGCCGAGCGCGGGGTCCCGTTCCACACCGACGCGGTGCAGGCCGCCGGATGGATGGACCTCGACGTGTCGCGGCTCGGGGTGCAGGCGCTCAGCATCAGCGGACACAAGCTGGGAGCCCCCAAGGGCGTCGGGGTCCTGCACGTGCACCGACGCACGCCGTTCGAGCCGCTGATCCACGGGGGTGGGCAGCAGGGTGGCCGCCGCTCGGGCACCGAGGCCGTCGCCCTGGCGGTCGGCATGGCGGCAGCCCTTCGCCTCGCCGCAGGCGGCGACCCCGGCGACGTCATCGAGCGCCGCGACGCCTTCATCGCTCGCGTGCTCGCCGAGAACGTCGGTGCGCAGCTCACCGGTCATCCGGCCCACCGGCTGCCCGGGAGCGCGTCGTTCGTCTTCCCGGGCCGCAGCGGCGAGTCGGTCCTGCTCGACCTCGAGCGGCACGGCGTGGTGTCGTCCAGCGGATCGGCGTGCGCCGCGGGCAGCGACGAGCCGAGTCACGTCCTCACGGCGATGGGCTACGACCGCGAGGTGGCGCAGACCGCCGTGCGCTTCACGTTCGGACGCGACGTCACCGGCGAGCAGCTCGACCTTGCCGCTGGACAGGTTGGCGTTCTCGGTGCCGGCGGGGCGCGGACGCACGCGGCCGGTGATCTTGACCACGTATTCCGAGCGCAGGCGATCGGCCGCGGCAAAGGCCTCGGCGGTGTCCGGATCGAACACGCACTGCAGCACGCCTTCGCGGTCGCGCAGGTCGATAAAGATCACGCCACCGTGATCGCGGCGGCGATGAACCCAGCCGCAGACGGTGACGGTTTCGCCGGTCAGCGCTTCGGTGACCTGGCCGCAGTAGTGGGAACGCATCATTTTGGAAATGCTTTTTGTAAGGGGCAAAGCGAGCCTTGAGGCCTCGCGAGGCGCGCATTGTACGCACCTGCGGCATCGCGGTCGAAACACACCGGAATATTGGCCCAGCGAGCCGGCTCGGGGGCACGGATGAACGAAAACGCCCCCGCGAGCGGGGGCGTGCGGGGGACGGTCAGGCCGACCCCAAAAAGCCTTGCGAAGACCCGCTCAGGAGCTGGAGGTCGTGGTCGAGGCGGCCGGCGCGGCGCTGCTGGCCGAGCTGCTGCTGTCCGACCCCGCCCCGGACGACGAGGCGCCACCACCCTCGGCCAGGTTGCGCTTGCCGGCGGATTTGAAGTCAGTCTCGTACCAGCCGCCGCCCTTGAGCCGGAAGCCGGCCGCAGACATCTGCTTGGTCAGCGCCGGCTTGCCGCAGGCCGGGCAGTCCTTGGCCGGCGGGTCGGACATGCGATGGGAAATCTCGGACTGCTGACCGCACTCGGTGCAAAAGTATTCGTAGATGGGCATTGAAAAGTTCTCGTGCCGGGCCGCTCGATGAGCGACTCATCGGGCCGGTGGCGCTATTTTCAAGGTCCGGACCGGCCTGCGCCAGTCCCGCCCTCGCCCGATCAACCTGCGGTCCGGGACAAAACCCGGACCGCGCCCGCGATCAGGCTGCCGCCGGTGCGACCGGCAACAGACTCTTGAGCGCCACCGACTCGTCGGCCAGCACGCCTGGATCAACCTTGACGCGCTCGGCCACCAGCTTCTTGGCCACCATGAAATCCTGCGCCCGGCTCACCGAGTCGACCGCCAGCAGCACGCCATCCTTGAGGTAGAACGCAAGGAAACTGCGGTTCTCGGGCGAGCCG
>JALRKU010000016.1 GCA_023254755.1 Aeromicrobium sp.
CAGCGTGTCGACGGCCGCCTGCAGCAGCCGGGAGCCGTGGCCGACCCGGCGGTGTGCGGGGTCGACCACGAGCTCGCCGATCTCGCCGTCGGCGACCTGGTCGCTGTCGGGGTCGTACGACGGGTGCACCAGCGCGTAGCCACGCACCGCGGTGCGGTCGAGCGCGACGAGCACCCTGACCCGGGCCTCGGACGGGCGGGAGATCAGGGTCTCCCATCGGTCGGCGACCTCACCTCGATCGAGCGCAGCGACCTCCGCGACGTCCGGGTACGCCTCGGTCCACGCCGACGCCTGCACGCGCGCGATCGCCGCTGCGTCGTCGGGCCAGGCCAGCCGTGCGCTGACGTCCGGACCGGCAGCCGTCACGCGTCGAAGCTCTCGAGCAGCCGGGTGCGGGCTCCGGCGCCGTCGAGCACGGTCTCGGTCAGGGAGAGGTGGCGGCCCGACGGCCAGATCTCGATCGCCAGCACGACGAGCCCGGGGACGCCAGCGATGAGGACCGGCCACGCGGCGTGGTCGGTCAGGAAGGCGAAGCCGATGCCGAGCAGGATCGGGACCTCGCAGATGGCCAGGCGGCGCACCGTCTGGCCCGCGTAGATCGCGAGGGCGGTGGAGGTGGGGTCGTCGGTGTGCGGTGGGAGCGGGTCGGCCGCCAGCCACACGCGCTCGGCGAGGAGGCCGCCCACGGCGACCGCGCCGAGCAGGACGACCCACTGCCAGACGGGCGGCGGGTCGGCGTCGACGGCGTCGAACATCCACACCAGCAGGGCGAGGAAACCCGCCGTGAGCGCCAGCTGGACGATCGCGAAATTGCGGATCTCACGCGGCTTCGCGTCGTACTCGGCGGCCATGCGCCTACTGTCGCACACGGCGTCGTCCGCCATGGGGCGAGTCGCCGACGGCCGTCGGTTCCCGTTGGTAATCTCGGCCCATGCAGGCCTACCTCGATCTCGTCCGTCGCGTCCTCGACGAGGGCGTCGAGAAGGGCGACCGCACCGGCACCGGCACCCTCAGCGTGTTCGGCCACCAGCTGCGCTTCGACCTGAGCGAGGGCTTCCCGCTGGTCACGACCAAGAAGATCCACGTCAAGTCGGTCGTGGGCGAGCTCCTCTGGTTCATCTCCGGCGACACCAACGTGCGATACCTGCAGGACAACGGCATCTCCATCTGGAACGAGTGGGCCGACGCCGACGGTGACCTCGGCCCGGTCTACGGCCACCAGTGGCGGTCGTGGCCCGCGCCCGACGGCCGGACCATCGACCAGCTCGCCCAGGTCATCGAGCAGATCACGACCAGTCCCGACTCGCGCCGCCACGTCGTCAGCGCGTGGAACGTGGCCGACCTCGACGCCATGGCCCTCATGCCCTGCCACGCGTTCTTCCAGTTCTACGTGGCCCCCTCCGAGTCCGGCCCGGGCCGACTCAGCTGCCAGCTCTACCAGCGCTCGGCCGACGTGTTCCTCGGGGTGCCGTTCAACATCGCGTCCTACGCGCTGCTGACCCACATGGTCGCGCAGGTGGCCGGTCTCGAGGTCGGCGACTTCGTGCACACCTTCGGCGACGCCCACCTCTACCTCAACCACCTGGACCAGGCCCGACAGCAGCTGACCCGCGATCCTCGGCCGCTTCCCGAGCTGTGGCTCGACCCCTCGGTCACGTCGATCGACGACTTCACGCTCGACTCGGTCAAGATCACCGGCTACGACCCGCACCCGCTGATCAAGGCGCCCATCGCCGTATGACCCGAAGCATCTGGGCACGGTGACCGCACCCACCGTCACCCTCGTCGTCGCGATGGGGGCCAACCGGGTCATCGGTGCCGACGGCGACCTGCCGTGGCGACTGCCCGAGGACCTCTCCCACTTCAAGGCGATCACCCTGGGGCACCCGCTCGTCATGGGTCGCGCCACCTACGAGTCGATCGGTCGGCCTCTGCCCGGTCGCACCACGATCGTCGTCACCCGCAACCGCGACTGGTCAGCGGCCCCTCCTCACCACGAGAGCGTCCTGGTGACCGCCGACCTCGGCGCGGCGATCGCCCTGGCCGGCGACCTCGACGACGAGGTGTTCCTCGTCGGCGGCGGCCAGGTCTACGCCGAGGCCCTCGATCGCGACCTCGTCGACCTCATGGTCGTCACCCGGGTGGCCCAGTCGCCCCCCGGCGACACCTACTTCCCGGTGATCGACTGGGAGCGGTGGCGCGAGGTCGGCCGCGTGCCCCACGCCGGCTTCGACATCGTCACGTACGCGCGCTCCTGACGTCCGCGACCGTCGTCACCTGCTGGTGCGGGAGGTCGCCGAGGCGCAGGCGGGGGAGCCCCTCGGGGTTGTGGGTGCGCAGCCACTCGACGAGGGCCTCCCGCACCTCGCAGCGCAGGTCGAACAGCGTGGGGGCGTCCCGGGCCGTGACCAGCACGCGCACGTGCACGAAGCCGTTGACGGCGTCGGTGACCTGGAAGTGGTTGACCCGTCCGTCCCACAGCTCGCTCGCCCCGAGGACGCGAGAGATCTCGGCGCGCATCCCTCGCGTGTCCACGCGCCAGTCCAGGTCGAGGTCCACGGTGCCGAGCAGCTCGGAGTGGTTGCGCGTCCAGTTCTGGAACGGCGTCGTCGTGAAGTA
>JALRKU010000094.1 GCA_023254755.1 Aeromicrobium sp.
CCGGGCCACGGCGGCCGTCACCGAGCGCGAGCTCGCCACCGAGGTCGCCAACGCGCTCGCGCCGCTGACCCCGGGGACGCCTCGCGAGCGGCGCACGATCATGGCCGAGGTCATCGTGCACGTCGTGTACTCGATGCTGAACTTCTCGATCCGCGACGGCCAGAGCCACGCCGAGGCGATCGTCGAGCTCAAGCGTCTCCTCGGCGCCTACCTGTTGAGCGCCGAGCAGGGCTGACCCCGGGGCGCCCGCCTTGCCGGAGCCGTGCCCGTCGGCTACCGCGACAGCACGACGTAGGCCACGGCGTAGTCACCGTCGTGGCTCAGGCTGACCTCCACCTCGTGCTCCGAGAGGTGCTTCGCGACCTCGCCGAGCAGCCGGATCCGCGGCCGGTCCCACGCGTCCTTCACGACCTCGATCAGGTGGTGGAGGTGCTCGTCCATCGGCGGCGCCGTGCCGTGCAACGACGCCGACCACGCCTTGATCACCGCCTCCTTGGCGGCCCAGCGCGCGGCCAGGCGGGCCGGGTCACCCTCGGCATCACCGCGCTCCCCCGGAGTGAAGACGCCGCCGGCGAATCGGGTGCCCGGCCGCCCCAGCTGCTCGGCGAACGCGGGGACGTGGACCAGGTCCACACCCACGCCCACCACGGCGCGACCGGGTCCCGACATCAGCAGGAGCCGCCGAGGTACACGTCGTCCGCGCCCAGCCGGATCGCCGGGTCGAGCAGCATGCCGGCCTCGCGCTCGCGCACGTCGGTCGAGCCGAGGCGGCGACCCGAGGGCCGCTCGTACAGCGACGGTCCGCCGTACATCGCATGGACCAGACGCATCCGGCCCTCCACGACCCGCTCCTCGGCCCGCGCCAGGTAGGCGTCGCGCTCGTCCTCCGGCAGCGCCTGCACGAACGCCTGCGGGTGGGCGATCGCGATCAGGCCGGCGACGTGGCCGAAGCCGAGGCTCGTCACCAGTCCGGCCCTGAGGCCACCTGCCGCCAGCGGCTCGCGAAGCCACACCAGGTGCTCGTGCTCGGCGAGGTCGTCGAGCACGCAGTCGAGGCTGCGGTTCGGCGGCACGACGCCCGACGACAGCACCTGGCACAGCCCGATCAGCTGGAACGCCGCCGCACCGCCCTTGGCGTGGCCCGTGAGCGTCTTCTGGCTGATCACGTAGAGCGGGTTGCCGTCGGAGCGTCCGATCGCCGCGGCGAGCCGTTCGTGCAGCTCGGACTCGTTGCGCTCGTTGACGCCGGTCGAGGTGTCGTGCTTGCTGAGCACCGCGACGTCGTCGGCCGTGAGGCCGACCGACGCCAGTCCCCTGGCCAGGGCGGAGTCCCGGCCGCCGAGTCCCGCCGCCAGCGCGCCGAGGCCGGGCGCCGGGATGGAGGTGTGCACGCCGTCGGCGAACGACCCCGCGTAGGCCACGACACCGAGCACGGGAAGGCCCATCGCCGCGGCGACGTCGCCGCGCGCGAGGAGCAGCGTGCCGCCGCCCTGCGACTCGACGAACCCGCCGTAGCGGCGGTCGTTCGCTCGGCTGAAGTAGCGGTCCTCCAGACCCTTGGCGGCCATCGCCGCCGAGTCCGCCGTCGCACTCATGTCGCCGAAGCCCACGATGCCCTCGATGCCGAGGTCGTCGAACCCGCCCGCGACCGCGAACTGCGCCTTGCCGAGGCGGATCTTGTCGACGCCCTCCTCGATCGAGACGGCGGTCGTCGCACAGGCGGCGACGGGATGGACCATCGCACCGTACGAGCCCACGTAGGACTGCACGACGTGCGCCGCGATGACGTTCGGCAGCGCCTCCTGCAGGATGTCGTTGGCCGTCGCCTCGCCGAGCAGGGTGTCGATGTACAGCGACCGCATCGACGTCATGCCGCCCATGCCGGTGCCCTGGGTGTTCGCGACGAGGGCCGGGTGCACCCAGCGCATGAGCTCGGCGGGGCTGAAGCCCGAGGACAGGAAGGCGTCGACCGTGCAGACCAGGTTCCACAGACCGACGCGGTCGACGGACTCGACCATCTCGGCCGGCACGCCCCACACGGTCGGGTCGAACCCGGTCGGGATCTGCCCGCCGACCGTTCGGGACAGCTTCAGCTTGCGCGGGACGCGGATCTCGGTGCCCGCCTTGCGGATCACCTCCCAGTCGCCGCTGTCGGGGACCGGACGGACGACGGTGTGCCCGGGATCGGCGTCGGCGAACGCGCGGGCCTCGTTCTCGCTGGA
>JALRKU010000180.1 GCA_023254755.1 Aeromicrobium sp.
ATGGCATCACCCCCAAGACCCCTCGGTACTCCTGATGCGCAGGAATCGGGAGGAGCACCCGCGGCCGGAGGCCGCCATCTGCAGAGCGCGGCGAAGCCGCTCCAAGGCGACGGCTGCTGTCGGGGGCGAGCCCACCACCTCACGGGCGCCTGACCGCCCTCCTCGCTGCGCTCGTCGGCTGGCGACCGATGCTCACCGCTCGGTCGCCAGGCGGAGGTCGTGCAACGACCGACGACCGGTCAGGCGACCGAGCGCCCGAGCCCGCCGAAGCGCCGGCGTCAGCGATCCAGCAGTGCCTCGAGGTCGAGCAGGCCGTGGCCGGAACGGAGGTCGGGGCCGGAGGGGTCGACGTCGGCGGCGGACTCGACGAGGTCGGTCGCGACGCGTCGGCCGTCGGCGGAGTCGCCGAGCTGCGCGAGCCGGAGGGCGGCGGCCGCGGCGACGAACGGCACGGCCTCGGAGGTGCCGCTCAGCAGGCAGGATCCGTCGGCGTCTCGGCACTCGGGACGACGCGACTGCGGCGGGACGATGGAGATGATGCCGAGGCCGGGGGCGAGCAGGTCGACCCAGGGTCCGCACGACGAGAAGCTCGCGACGGCGCCGGTGTCGTCGACCCCGCCGACGCCGACGACACCGGGATAGGCCGCGGGATAGACGGTCTGGTTGACGCCGCCGGGCGGACACGACCGGTTGCCGGCGGCGGCGACCACCACGACACCGCGGTCGACGGCACGGCCGACCGCGGATCGGACGCGCCGGTCGTCCTTCGCGAGCGTGAGCGACAAGGTGAGCACGTCGGCACCGTGGTCGACCGCCCACGCGATGCCCCGCGCCGTGCGGGCGAAGGTGCCTCGACCGTCGGCGTCGAGCACCCGGACGGGCAGGATCCGCACGTCGGGCGCCAGACCGGCCACGCCGACGTCGTTGCCCGGCTCGGCCCCGATGATGCCGGCGACGTGGGTGCCGTGTCCGTACTGGTCGTCGGGCGGCGTGCCGGGCTCGACGAGGTCGATGCCCGCATCGACCCGGCCTGCCAGGTCCGGGTGATCGGCGTCGACGCCGGAGTCGACGACCGCGACCGTGACGCCCTCGCCTCGGGTGACGGGCCAGGCGGTGCGCTCGGGATCGAGCAGGTCGAGGCCCCACTGACGGTCACGGAGCGGGTCGTCGCCGAGAGGCGAGGGGCTGGCCGACGGGTCCGGCTCGGACGTCGGCGAGCAGCCGCCGGACAGCAGCAGGGCCGCGCACAGGAGCGCGGCGGCCCGTCTCACGCGAGGTCCTCCGCGCTGCGTGGCCCGTGGGTCGCGAGGTAGAGGACGGGTCCATCGGCCGTGTCGGCGATCTCGCGGACCGCCGCGAGCGCCTTGGCCGTGTAGACGGGCTCGAGGTCGACGCCGAGCGGTCCGGTCAGCTCGAGCGCCGCTGTGCCCTCCGGCGTGGGCGCGCCGTACGTGCGGCCCAGCCAACGGTCGGGGGCCTCCAGGTCGCTCGCAGCGACGACGGCGCCGACCCGGGCGCCGCGCGAGCGCAGCAGGTCCGCCGTGCCGTTCGCGAGACGGGCGACCGTGACCGCGTCCAGCCGGAACGAGTCGTTGACCACGACCCCCACGACTCGCGTGCGCAGACCCGCGAGTCGAAGACCGAGGGTCAACCCTGCGGCCGTTCCGCCGGAGCCGACGGCCGTGACGACCGTGCCGGGCTCGGGCAGCTCGCCCGCTGTCACCTGGTCGGCGATCTCCAGTGCGGTCTCGACGTAGCCGAGGGTGCCGACGGGCGACGACCCGCCGGCCGGGAGGTAGTAGGGCAGCCGGCCGCCGGAGCGGGCGGCCGCGCGAGCGAGCAGCCAGGGTGCGGCGGCCTTGAGGCGCGTCGTGGAGGCGAACCGGTGGATCTCGGCGCCCGACGCGTGGAGCCACCGCTGCTGGTCGCGCACGTGCTCGTCGACCGGCTGGTCGACGAGGCCGAGCACGGTGCGGAGCCCGTGCTCGCGGCCGTAGAGCGCGGCGGCGAGGTCGTCCATACCGACGGCGTCGGCACCCGCGGCGGTGGCTTCGGCAGCCTTGGCGCCCTGGGTGAACACGGCGACGCGGACCGACTTG
>JALRKU010000188.1 GCA_023254755.1 Aeromicrobium sp.
CCTCGTACGGCGTCACGCTGTGCGCGGAGTGTGCTCTCGTGGGCGACCTGTTCATGTCCGGCGGCGGGCAGCTCGTCGCCTTCGTGTGCGTGAACAACGACGGCGAGACGATCATGCCCTGCGGCCGGTGCCGGCAGCTGCTGTTCGAGAACGGCGGGCCCGACACCGAGCTGCTCGCGCCGTCGGGCGTCACGACGGTCGGCCAGATCCTGCCCGACGCCTTCGGCCCCGACAACCTCGCCTGATGCGGGTCTCGCACCTCGACCTGTCCGACCCCGCCTTCGTCGCCGACCCGTACCCGGCGCTCGCCGAGCTGCGGGCGACCGCCCCGATGGTCTGGCACGAGCCGACCGGCCGCTGGTTGGCCACGACCCACGCCGCGGTGTCGGCGACGCTCCGCGACCGCTCGCTCGGCCGGCTCTGGACCGACTGGGAGCCGGTCGACCAGATGGAGCCGTTCAACACGCTCCACCGGAACCAGATGATGGAAAGCGAGCCACCCGAGCACACCCGGCTCCGGCGGCTCGTCGCGGCGGCCTTCGGTCGCGGCCACGTCGAGCGCATGCGGCCGCGCATCGAGACGCTCGCCGCCGACATGGTCGCAGAGCTCGACGGCGCGTTCGACGTGCTGGCCGACTACGCCGAGCCGATGCCGGTGTTCGTCATCGCCGACCTGCTCGGCGTCCCCCGCGAGGACCACGAGCGGCTCCGCGACTGGTCCCAGGCCATCGTCCACATGTACGAGCCCGGCGTCGACGACGCGACCCGCGCCGCCGCGGTGCAGGCGTCGACCGACTTCGCCGACTACGTGCGCGCGGTCGTCGAGTCGCGTCGCGACGACCTCGGCGACGACCTGGTCAGCGACCTGATCCGTGAGCGCACCACCGGTGACGACGCCCGGCTCAGTGACGACGAGCTCGTCGCGTCGGTCGTGCTGCTGCTCAACGCAGGCCACGAGGCCTCGGTCAACGTCTTCGGCAACGGCATCCACGCCCTGCTGTCCCATCGCGACCAGCTGGCGCGGGTGCTGGCGGGCGAGGTGTCGGTCGAGACGGCGCTCGAGGAGCTGATCCGCTTCGACGCGCCGCTGCAGCTGTTCGAGCGCACCGCGACGCGTGACGTCGAGATCGCCGGCGAGGTCGTCACGGAGGGCACCAAGGTCGCGTGCCTGATGGGCTCGGCCAACCGCGACGCCGACGCGTTCGACGCCCCCGACGCGTTCGACGTCGGCCGTGACCCCAACCCGCACGTCGGCTTCGGGATGGGCCTGCACTTCTGCCTGGGTGCACCCCTGGCGCGGCTCGAGCTGCAGATCAGCCTGCGGACGCTGCTCGACCGCTTCCCCGACCTGGCGCTCACCGGCACCGCGCCGCGACGCCCCACCTGGGTGCTCCGCGGCTACCAGTCGATCGAGGTCACGGCGTGACCACGGAAGGACCGAGATGACCGAGGCATTCGACGCGGTCGAGGTGATCGCCGCCAAGCGCGACCGCCACGAGCTCACCGATGCCCAGATCGACTGGGTCGTCGACGCGTACACCCGCGGCGTGGTGGCCGACGAGCAGATGTCCGCCCTCGCGATGGCGATCCTGCTCAACGGCATGGACCGGCGCGAGATCTCGCGCTGGACGCACGCGATGATCGACAGCGGCGAGCGGATGGACTTCTCGTCCCTGTCGTGGCCCACGGCCGACAAGCACTCGACCGGCGG
>JALRKU010000320.1 GCA_023254755.1 Aeromicrobium sp.
AGCTCTCGGCGCAGGCCTTCGGATCGCCGCAGCTGATGGAGTCGCTCGCCCGCCTCGACGCGAACCTGCAAGGCCTCCGCCCGGGCGAGGACTGGGACGGCTCGGAGCAGTTCGGCCAGGGCGGCCAGGGCGTCGGCCTCGGCGACGGCACCGGCGTCTTCCAGGACCTGGCCGACCTCGACGCCCTCGCCGAGCAGCTGGCCCAGGGGTACCGCGGGTCGAGCCTCGACGACGTCGACCTCGAGGCGCTCAGCCGCCAGCTCGGCGACGAGGCGTCCGTGGACCTGCGCACCCTCAAGGAGCTCGAGCAGGCGCTGCGTGACTCGGGCGTCATGCAGCGCGGCTCCGACGGGTCCCTGCGCCTCACGCCCAAGGCCATGCGACAGCTCGGCAAGGCGCTGCTGCGCGACGTCGCCGAGCGCATGTCGGGTCGCCAGGGCAACCGCGACACGCGGCACTCCGGGGCAGCCGGCGAGCGGTCCGGCGCGACCCGGCCGTGGCAGTTCGGCGACACCGAGCCGTGGGACGTCACCCGCAGCATCACCAACGCGATCACCAGGATCGCCGGCGAGGGCGGCAGCACGGTGGACGGCGTGCGCCTGACGATCGACGACGTCGAGGTGCAGGAGACCGAGGACCGCACGCAGGCCTGCGTCGCGCTCCTGGTCGACACGTCGTTCTCGATGGCGATGGACGGCCGGTGGGTGCCGATGAAGCGCACCGCGCTGGCGCTCCACACGCTCATCAGCACGCGGTTCCGCGGCGACGCGCTGCAGCTGATCGGCTTCGGGCGCCACGCCGAGGTCATGGAGATCGAGCAGCTCACGGCCCTCGACGCGCAGTACGCCAAGGGCACGAACCTGCACCACGCGCTGCTGCTGGCCAACCGGCACTTCCGCAAGCACCCCAACGCCCAGCCGGTGCTGCTGATCGTCACCGACGGTGAGCCCACGTCGCACCTCGAGGCCGGCGGGCAGGTGTGGTTCAGCTACCCGCCGCACCCCGTCACGATCGCACTGTCGGTCCGCGAGCTCGAGGCGGCGATGCGCCTCGGCGCGCAGACGACGTTCTTCCGCCTGGGCGAGGACCCCGGCCTGGCCCGGTTCATCGAGAACATGGCGCGCCGGGTTGACGGTCGGGTCGTCGCCCCCGAGCTCGACGACCTCGGCGTCGCCGTGGTCCAGTCCTACCTCGGCTCCCGCGGCCCCGGCTCGTCCGGCGGCGACGCCGACGAGTGGGGCGGCTGGGGACGCGGGTACTGGGCGGGCTAGTCCCGGAGACCCTCCCAGAGCCCGGCCCACTCGGCGGGCGAGAGGGCGCGGGGCCCTCCGGCGTCAGCCGGCGGTGGGGAACAACGGGGGCGAGACCGCGGCGAACCCTGCCTGTCGCTCGTACGGGAAGTGCGGGTAGGGGGCGGGGCGGTGGCTCACCGCGTCGAGGCGGCGGACGTGCTCGGCGTCGAGCGACCAGCCGACCGCACCGAGGTTATCGGCGAGCTGATCGGCGTCGCGGGCACCGACGATGACCGAGGCGACCGTCGGGCGCGTCGTCAGCCAGTTCAGCGCGACCTGGGGCACGGTCCGACCGACCTCGTCCGCGACGTCGACGAGCACGTCGACCACGTCGAGCAGCAGGTCGGTGTCGACGGGCGGGCCGGCCGCGGCGGTCGCGTGCAGGCGGCTGCGCTCGGGCAGCGGTGCGCCACGGCGGATGCGCCCGGTCAGCCGGCCCCACGCCAGGGGGCTCCACACCAGCGCACCGACCCCCTCGGCCAGACCGAGCGGCATGAGGTCCCACTCGTAGTCGCGGCCGACGAGCGAGTAGTAGACCTGGTGGGCCACGAACCGCTCCCTGCCCCGGGCGTCGGCCACGCCCAGCGCGCGGGCCAGCTGCCAGCCGGCGTAGTTCGAGACCCCGAGGTACCGGATCTTGCCGCTGGTCACGAGCGAGTCGAGGGTGTCGACGACCTCCTCGGGCGACGTCCGGGCGTCGTAGGCGTGCAGCTGGAACAGGTCGACGTGGTCGGTGTCGAGCCGGCGCAACGCGGACTCGACGGCGGCGACGAGGTGGCGGCGCGACGACCCGAGCTCGCCGTCGCGGCCGGTCGGCAGTCCGGCCTTGGTCGAGACGAGGACGCGGTCCCGTCGCCCCCGCAGCGCTGCGCCGAGCACCTCCTCGGAGGCGCCGTCGGAGTAGACGTCGGCGGTGTCGAACAGGGTGACCCCGGCGTCGAGGCACTGGTCCACCATCGAGCGCGCCTGCGCGACGTCGACGTGCCCCCACGCGCCAAACAGCTCGCCGGCGCCGCCGAAGGTGCCGGCGCCGAAGGACAGGACGGGGACCTGCAGGCCGCTGCGGCCGAGGGAACGAAGCTCCACGATAACTCCTAACGGAACAAGTGTCCCTTTAGTAGATCACGTCCGATCGGCAAAGGGAACACCTGTCCCGGTAGCATGCGGGCATGACCTCGCCCTCCCGTCCCGGCGGTCGCACGGCACGGACGCGTCAGGCGGTCCTCGACGCGGTGGCGGACCTGCTGGTGGCGGGCGGCCTGGCGGGGGTCGACCTCGGCGAGGTCGCCCGAGTCGCCGGCGTGGGGCGCACCACGGTCTACCGTCGGTGGGGCACGGTCCACGCCCTGGTCGCCGACCTGGTCCGCGACATGATCGACACCTCGAGCCCCCGGTCCGACCTGGGGTCGCTCGACGCCGACCTGCGGGCCAACGGTCGCCTGGTGAGCAGGACGCTCGCCGATCCGCGGCAGGGACCGCTGTTCGCCGCCTTCGTCGCGGCCGCCGCCGGCGACGACACGGTCGCCGAGCTGCTCCGCGGGTTCTACGACGCGCGCCTCGCCGAGTGGGCCCCGTGCGTCGTCGCGGCGGTGGAGCGAGGTGAGCTGCCCGCCGGGACCGATCCCGTCGCGGTCGTCGCCGCGGTCTCGGCTCCCTTGTACTACCGCCTCCTCACCCGTGCCGAGCGTCCGACGCGGGCGCACGGCGACCGGGCCGCCGCGGCCGCCGCCGCCGCCGCTCGGGCCGGCGTCTTCGCGGGGGCCTGACGTGGTGCAGACGATCGAGCTGGTCCTCGACGAGGGGCTCGACCGGGCGATCCGCGACGAGTGGGACCGTCTCGCGCGCGCGGGTCTGCCGAGCCAGGCGCTCCACCTCGGGCTGACGAACGCTCCCCACGTGACGCTGGGTGTCGCGTCGGCGCTGACGCCCGCCGTGGTCTCACGACTGGGCGAGATCCGGCCGCCCTCCGAGATCCGGCTGGGCGGGCTGCTGGTCTTCCGGGCTCGCACCGCCGTCGTCGCGCGGGCCGTCGTGCCGAGCGCCGAGCTGCTCGCCACGCACGCCGCGGTCGCCGAGGCGCTCGAGGGGTGTCCGGGACGTCCGGACCACACCCTGCCCGCACGGTGGACGCCGCACGTCACGCTGGCCAGGAGGCTCGACGCCGAGCAGCTCGACGCGGCGATGCAGCTCCTCGCCGACGTGCCTAGAGAGCTCGTCGGCTCGCCCCGGGTCCTGCGCCACTGGGACTCCGACGCCAGGGCGGTCCACGAGCTCGGGTCCTGACCACCGGCTACCGAGCTCGTCGGCCGACGGCGGCGCCCAGGGTCCCCAGCGCGGGCAGCAGCAGAGCGAGTCCGGGAAGGCCGGCCTGCAGCACGGCGGAGCCGTCGGCGCCCTCGCTGCCGAGCCCCACACCCCACGCGACCCACCCGAGACCGAGGGCCGCCGCGCACGCGGCCGCCACGACCACGTGCGGCGCGCTGTCGCGTCGGCGTCCGCTGCGGGTCAGCACGGCCACGAGCGTCAGCAGCGCCAGGTGCACGGTCCCGACGCCGAGGACGATCAGCCCGATCAGCGTGCCGAACCCGTCCCAGGAGTCGGCGTGGTCGAGCTCGTCGACCAGGATCATCACCACGCCCAGAGCCATCGCCAGGACGACCAGCGCCGCGAGAGCGCTCGCGACGAGCTGGAGGACGCGGGCCCAGGTCGTCAGCGTCGCGCTCATGCCGCGAGAATCGCACGCCCCCGGGGTCAGCGGACGCGGTCAGCGGACGCGGTCGCCGGACGGGGAATGTCCGGGGCCTTGGCGAAGTTGATAATGTCAGACTCAAGTTGGTGCGTCGCAGCGACGCAACCACTTCTCGATCCACCAGCTCAGCACAGCAACACCGATCCCAGGAGGAATCACCATGGCACGTGCCGTCGGAATCGACCTCGGCACGACGAACTCCGTCGTCGCCGTTCTCGAGGGTGGCGAGCCCACCGTCATCGCGAACGCCGAGGGCGCTCGCACCACGCCGTCCGTCGTCGCCTTCGCCAAGGACGGCGAGGTCCTGGCCGGCGAGGTCGCCAAGCGCCAGGGCGTCACCAACGTCGACCGCACGATCCGCTCGGTCAAGCGCCACATCGGCACGGACTGGACGATCGACATCGACGGCAAGTCGTTCAACCCGCAGCAGATCAGCGCCTTCATCCTGCAGAAGCTCAAGCGCGACGCAGAGGCCTACCTGGGCGAGCCGGTCACCGACGCGGTCATCACCGTGCCGGCGTACTTCAACGACCACCAGCGCCAGGCCACCAAGGAGGCCGGCGAGATCGCGGGCCTCAACGTCAGCCGCATCATCAACGAGCCCACCGCGGCCGCGCTGGCGTACGGCCTCGACAAGGCCGACGACCAGA
>JALRKU010000371.1 GCA_023254755.1 Aeromicrobium sp.
CGGGGAGGTCCTTGCGCTCGGTCGAGGAGTACGGCTTCAGCACGAAGTCGTGCACGCTCTGGCGTCCGGGGGGCCGGCCGATGCCGACGCGCACCCGGTGGAAGTCGCCGGTGCCGATCGACTGGCGGATCGACTTCAGTCCGTTGTGACCGTTGTCGCCGCCGCCGAGCTTGAGGCGCAGCTGGCCGTGGTCGATGTCGAGCTCGTCGTGGATCACGACGAGGTGCTCGGGGTCGACGTCGTAGAACTTCAGCAGGGTCGACACGGGGCCGCCCGACTCGTTCATGTACGTGCGGGCGCGACCGAGGACGACCCGCTCACCGGCGAGTCGCCCCTCGATCACGTCGGCACGACCGGACTTGTGCTTCTTCCAGCTGCCGCCGACGCGGCCGGCCAGGACGTCGGCCACCAGGTAGCCCACGTTGTGCCGGGTCGCGGTGTACTCGCGCCCCGGGTTGCCGAGCCCGACGACCAGCCAGGTCACTCGCTGTCGGCGTTCTCCGCCGCGTCGCCCTCACCCTCGGCCGGGGCGTCGCCCTCGGCGGCCTCGGGCTCGTCGTGCTCGATGCCGACCTCGGCCTCGGCCTCGGCCAGCTCGGCCTCGACCTCGGCAGCGGTCGGCGCGGCGGTCACGTTGACGATCAGCAGGTCGCCGTCGACGGCCAGCTCCGAGCCGGAGGGCAGGGACAGGTCGGACGCGTGGATCTGCTCGCCGACGGCCAGGCCCTCGACCGAGACCTCGACGCCGTCGGGGATGTTGGTGGCCTCGGCCTCGATCGAGACGCTCGCGTTCTCGAGCACGACCAGCGTGTCGGGAGCGGCCTCGCCGACCAGGGTGACGGCGATGTCGACGGTGACCTTCTCGCCGCGCTTGACGATGAGGAGGTCGGCGTGCTCGATGAAGCCCATGATCGGGTCGCGCTGGACCTGCTTGGGGATGGCCAGGTGGGTGTCGGAACCCAGGTCGATGGTCAGCAGGGCGTTGGCCTGCTTGAGCGCCATCATCAGGTCGTGGCCCGGCAGGGTCACGTGCACGGGGTCCGAGCCGTGCCCGTAGAGGACGGCGGGAACCTTGTCGGCTCGGCGGATGCGGCGGGCGGCGCCCTTGCCGAACTCGGTGCGGGTCTCGGCGGCGATGGTGATCTCGGCCACGGGGGTGGTCTCCTCGAAATGTCGTGCGCGGTCGGTGAAGAAGGTGGCCCCGCGGCGCTCGACACAGCACTCCAGCCGATGTCCTGGCTACTGCGGAGCGCCCTGTCGATCACGGCAGCGGACGGATCCGTGCCCTCGCCGAGGCGGCCCCAGGAGTCTAGCCCAGCGGACCGGCGCCCACGAAATCCGCGGGTGGCCCTCGAACACCTAGAATCGTGAGCCATGGACGTCGCGGCTCCACCTCAGGCACCGCGACCTCGCGCACCCCGGGACCAGGTGTTCCGCCAGCAGATCGCCGTCGTCGCCGCCGTCAGCGCGGTGCTGCTGTTCGTGTTCGTGCTCGACCCGCCCGCGACCGCCAGCCGGTCGACGCCGTTCATCGGCTGGGGCATGGCGGTCCTCACCGCGGTGACCATCGCCGCGGCCACGGTGCCGTGGCAGGCCTACGACCGCCGGTGGCAGCTCGTCATCCCGGTGCTCGACCTGGTCGCGATCGACCTGCTGCGCATCGGCCAGCCCGAGTCCGGGTTCGGCGTCATCCTGGCGATCCCGGTGATCTGGATGGCCGGCTCGACCACGCAGCTCGGTCCGTGGCTCGGCGCGTTCGCCCCGGCCACGGTGCTCCTCGGCCAGATCGCGCTGGAGCAGTCGCAGTGGCTGGACCCGATCCGCCCGGCCGGTCTGCCCGCGACCGGCAGCCTGATCCTCACCAGCGCGTTCGTCACCGTCGTCACGGCCACGTCGAGCCGTCACCTGCGCGCTCAGCGGCGTCTGCTGCGTCGGCAGAGCAGCCTGCTGGAGGACGCCCTGGAGACCGCGCGGACCGGCGAGGAGGCCCTGCGGTCCATCACCAACGCGGTCAGCTTCGGCCTCGTCACGTACGACGCCGCTGGGCACACGGTCCAGGTCAATCCCGCCGCCCTGGACCTGCTCGACCGGATCGGGGTGCCGCCGTCCACACCGACCGACCGGGTGCCGATGTACGCCGCCGACGGCACCACGCCGCTCGACCCGACGCAGCGCCCCGGCGCCCGTGCGCTGCGCGGCGAGCAGGTCGAGCAGGAGGTGCTCTGGCTCGGCGACCGCGATCGACCGCGCGTCGCGGTCTCGGCGAGCACCCGCCTCATCCTGCGGCAGGACGGCAGCGTCGACCGGGTCGTCATGGTGCTGCGCGACATGACCGACGACCTCGCGGCGGCGCGACGGCGCGACGACCTCGTCACGGGCCTGTCCCACGAGTTCCGCACCCCGCTCAGCTCGGTGCTGGGGTACCTCGACCTCGCGGCCGAGGAACCCGGGATGCCCGAGCAGGCGCTCGACCACGTCGAGGTCGCGCGGCGCAACGCAGAGCGACTGCAGACCCTCGTCGGCGAGCTGCTGGTCAGCCGGTCCCGCGAGGCCGAACCGGCTCGTCCCGCGGCCCCCCTCGACCTGGCCGCCGTGGCCCGCGACGCCGTCAAGTCCCTGGTGCCGGTCGCGGCCGAGCGCGACGTCTCCCTGTGGATCGAGGCGCCCGAGAGCGCGATCGTGGTCGGCGACGCGTTCCGTCTGCGCCAGGTCTTCGACAACCTGCTGTCCAACGCGATCAAGTACAACCGCCACGACGGCGACGTCGAGGTGCGGGTCGGCGTCGGCACCGGCACCGTGACCGTCACGGTCCGCGACACCGGGGAAGGCATCCCCGAGGACGAGGTCGGTCGGCTGTTCGAGCCGTTCTTCCGCGCGTCGGACGCCCGCGCCTCCACCACGGTCGGCACCGGCCTCGGCCTGACCATCTGCCGTGAGATCGTCGAGCAGCACCACGGCACCATCTCGGTCGCCAGCACCCTCGGCGAGGGCACCGCCATCTCGTTCACGATCCCGGCAGGAGTGGCCCGATGAGCTCACTGGATCCCGAGACCGTCCGCGTCGTCAGCACGATCGGCGCCGCCGGGCCCGCCGCGGTCTTCGCAGCGGCCACCGCGCAGCGGCACAACGATCCCCCGGGCCGGATCTGGTCGGTCGGCTTCCTGACCCTCGTCGCCTGTCTCGCGGTGACCGCAGTCCTCGACGGGGACCTGCGCTCGACGCTGCTCGAGGCGATCGTCGCGGCAGGCATCGTGCTGGCGGTCGCGGCGATGTGGATGGGGCTTCGCCTCATCGGCGGACGGACGTCGGCGGGCTGGGCCGTCACGGGTGGCGGCGCCGTCGGCGTCGCGCTCGCGTGCTGGCTGGTCCCCGACGCTGCTCGCGCGACCCAGCTCGCGGTCGTCGCCGTGTTCGCCGCCCTCGGCGTCGTCGAGCTCTGGACCGGGCCCACCCGGGCCTACATCGAGTCGTGGCTGCTTCGCGTCGTGCTCGGAGTCCTCACCGTGCTCGCCGCCGGTGCCGTCGTCCGGTCGATCGCGAACCCGCCCGAGGACGGAGGGCCGTCGGACTGGCGCGTCCTGTCGTTGGGCACGGTGCTCCTCGTCACGGCGATGGTCGCCATCAGCGCGCTCCGCGAGGGCGAGGTCTCGCGACTGGCGGGCGGCCGCACCCGGGTCAGTCGACTCCGCGGGGTCCTGCCGGTCGACGAGCTGGCCGAGCGGGCCGACGACGTGCTCGACCGCGCCGCCCTCACGGGCGAGGTCGCGGCGCTGGCGCTCGTGCGCCTCACCGACGTCGACTCGATCGGCACCGCGTACGGCCAGCGCGCTCGCGGACTCTCCGTGCAGCACGTCGCCGACGTCCTCCGCCGCCACCTCCCCGCCGACGCGACCGTCGGCTACGTGGGTCGCGGAGGCTTCGCCGTCGTGCTCACGCGGTCCGTCAGTGATCCACCGCCCGACGTCGAGAAGATCGTCCGCACGGGCCTCGCGGTCACTCCACCGAGCGAGGGCGTCCCCCTGCGGGTGCACTGCGAGGTCACCGTGATCGACCCGGCGGATCGCGACGACCTGCTCGCGGTGCTCCCAGACACCGTCGCGCGCACCCTGCGGTCCGAGCCCAGCGAGGCCGAACCTGCCGAGCTCTCGGAGAATTGAGCCAATCCTGAGGTTGCGTTGCGGGTGACCTGAGGTCGGCGCTGCACGCTGGACCCATGACGGACCAGCGCACCCAGAGCGGCGCCCCCCTCCCCAGCGGGGAGGAGACGCTGATGCGGCCGCGACCGAGCCTGGGCTGCGTCGTGCCGGCCTACAACGAGGAGGCCACGATCGGCGGCGTCCTGGACTCGCTGCTCGCCCAGACCCGGATGCCCGACGTCATCCACGTGATCGTCAACAACACGACCGACGGCACCGCCGAGGTCGCCTCGCACTACGCCGGCCCCCACCTGCGCGGTCAGGGCGGCGACGAGCAGCTCACCACGATCTTCGTGCACGACATCGGCGAGAACCCGGACAAGAAGGTCGGTGCGCTCAACTACGGCTTCTCGCTCGTCGAGGGCATGGACTACCTGCTCGGCGTCGACGGCGACACGACCGCCGATCCCCGCGCGGTCGAGCACCTGCTCGACGAGATCGCGTCGGACCACCGGATCGGCGGGATCTCGGCGATCTACAGCATCGACGACTCGGACGTGCCGGGCGTGGTCGGTCGCTTCCTCATCGCCGGCCAGCGGGCCCAGTTCTCGGCGTTCAACCTGCAGAACCTCCTCCGCGGACGCAACATGGCGGTGCTCGGCGGGCAGTACTCGATCTTCTCGGTCGAGGCCCTGCACGCCGTCGTCGCCCAGACCCATCAGGCCGCCCCCTGGGTGCGCGACAGCGAGATCGAGGACTCGCTGCTGTCCCTGGAGATCAAGTCCGCCGGCTACCTGACCAAGATCAGCGCCACCGCGACCGCCAAGGTCGGCGGCATGACGACCCTGCGGTCGCTCGACGCGCAGCAGGTCAAGTGGAACACCGGCGCGATCGAGCTGATGTGGCCCGGCCAGCGCGGTGACACCAAGGGCCAGCCGCTGCACCCCAACCTGCGCCTGCGCTGGTTCGAGAACATGTCGATGGTCATCAACGGCTTCACCCGCATGGGGTTCTTCTTCCTCCTCACCACGTCGCTGCTGTTCCACGCCTTCGAGTTCAGCCCGCTGTGGCTCATCCCGCCCGCGGTGTCGGTGCTGCTGAACCTGCGCGTGGCCCACGCGATGGCCTACCGCAACAACCGCGACTACTGGTTCGCGCTGCTGGTGTTCCCCGCCGAGCTGTACATGTGGATCCGCCTGGGGCACTTCGCCCGCTCGTGGACCAAGTTCTTCAGCCGCTCGGACACCGACAACTGGGCCCTGCAGGCTCGCGCCGAGAGCGGAGGCGGCGGCTCGCTGCTGCCGGCTCACGTGGTGCCGCCGCTGATCATGGTGACGCTCCTCGGCATCGCGATCGCCGTCTGGGAGCAGCTCCCGACCGGGGCCAAGTCCGACGTCCTCCTCGTCGGCTGGACCGTCCTCGGGGTCGTCACGATCCTGCAGACCGCCTGGCTGCTCACCCGGGTGCTGCGGCGCCACCGGGGGTATCGCTCGTGAACGCCCTCCCGTCCTCGACCACCCGACCCGCCCACACCCCTGGAGCCCGCCCGATGTCCCGCATCTCCCGCCTGGCCGCCGTCGGCACCGTCCTCGTCGCCCTGGCCGCCGGTGGCTGCTCGGCCGGCACCGGTGACGAGAAGACCGCCGCGCCGGCGACCCCGACGCCGACCCCTACCGCGGTCGACGAGACCCAGTTCACCCGTGACGGGACGTTCCAGTCGCACATCAACATCGACGGCGTCGACTTCGTCTACACCCTCTACCCGACCAAGTCGACGCCCCGGACCCACGAGTGGTATCCGCGCGGCGCCAAGAACTTCACGATCACGCTCACGGCCTACGACCTCGACCGCAAGATCCGCGACAAGTTCGCGACCAAGCGCAGGGTCTTCCTGGACCGCATCAACATCACCTCGACCACCTCGACCGGGAGCGCCGACGAGCCCGACACCGACGCGACCGACACCCAGCCGCCGTACGCGCTGAGCGCCCAGGCCCGCCGGATCACCTGGGACCCCGAGCCCCTGGCCAGCAAGCGCTACGGCATGCTCATCACCTCCCCCAAGGGGTCGTTCGAGCTGCGCAACCAGAAGATCGGCACGGTGGACCTGTCGACCCGCGAGGTCACCCTGCACATCAGCTCGACGGTCTACATCCAGCGCGCAGCCGGCGAGTCGTCGTACGAGCGCCACACGGTCGAGCAGGACGTGCCCATCACGATCTTCGCCTCCGAGAAGAAGACCCCGTTCACGAAGATCCCCGTCGATGCCAACTGACGAGGGCCGAACCGGGCGGCTAGGACGTGGCGAGGCGGTAGCCGACGCCGCGGACCGTCTCGATCCAGCGCGGGGTCGTGCTGGAGTCGCCGATCTTGCGGCGCAGGTTGGCCATGTGGACCTCGACGGCGCGCTTGTCGGCGTCGGTGACGTAGTAGGTCGTCACGTAGCTCTCGCCGCGCAGCATCAGGACCAGGTCGGCCTTGCTGCGGACGCGGCGGCGCGACTCCAGGAGGGCCGCGAGGAGGTCGAACTCGGAGCGGGTCAGGTCGATCCAGCGGCCGTCGACCGACACCGTGCGCGCGGCGGCGTCGAGGACGAGGCCGTCGGAGGTGTAGACGGCCTGGTCGGAGTGGGGGCCGACGGTCGGCCCGGTCGGAGCGGTGGGGG
>JALRKU010000392.1 GCA_023254755.1 Aeromicrobium sp.
CGTGAGAGGTCGGCCGAGCCGGCCGCCAGCGCCTGCGACGTCACGGCGTCGGCCGCGGCCGCAGCGGCGTCGAGTCGCTCGGCCGTGCGCGCGTCGCCGGCGAGGCTCGGGTGCGCCTCGACCGATCCGACGAGCGCCGCGGGATGCAGGTCGCTGGTGTGGCCGAACGTCACGAGCTCGGGCATCGGCCCGGACTCGAGTGGCACCGACTCGGCGTCGGCGATGGCCGAGTAGGCGCCCGGCGTGCGCTTGACGGTCTGGGCCGCGTTGTTGATGAGCACGTCGAGCGGTCCGGCAGCGGCGACGTCGTCGGCGAGCGCGACGACCTGAGCCGGGTCCCGCAGGTCGATGCCGACGACCTTCAGGCGATCCATCCACTCGTCGGCGTCGGGCATCTGGCGGAACCGCCGCACGGCGTCGCGGGGGAACCGCGTCGTGATCGTCGTGTGCGCTCCGTCCCGCAGCAGGCGGAGGGCGATGTACATGCCGATCTTCGCGCGGCCGCCGGTCAGCAGCGCGCGTCGGCCGGTCAGGTCGGTGCGGGCGTCGCGCTTCGCATGGCTCGTGGCGGCGCAGTCCGGGCACAGCTGGTGGTAGAACGCATCGACGACGACGTACTTGGACTTGCAGATGTAGCAGGCCCTCGGCACCAGCAGCGTGCCCGCGGTGGCGCCGCGTGCCGTTGACACCAGCGGGATGCCGGCGGTCTCGTCGTCGATGCGGCTGGCCGACCCGGTCGCGGTGGCCTCGACGACCGCGCGGTCGGCGGCCGCGACCGCCTCGCGCTTGACCTTGCGCCGCTGCTTCTTGACGTCCTTGTAGAATTTTCCGCACGCGCGCCTGAGGGCGACGTACGCGTCGTCGTCGTCGTCGAGGAACTGCGCCTCGCCGAGCACCTTCAGCGCGGTCGCGAGCTCGTCGTCGGTGAAGTCGGGCACCGGGCGATTCTCCCGCATCGCCGCAACCTGCGAGTAACGACCCGACCCGTCGCGCCGTTGACGTGACATGACGAGAACACGCCGTGCCGCCCTCGCCGCCGCTCTCGTGCTGCTCGTCGGGGCACCACCGTCGGCCGCCGACGCCCCCTCGACGCACGCCGCCGAGGAGATCGTGTCCACGGTCGCGGCGGGCGATCCGCTCGGCGTGGTCGTGACGACCACCGGACCCGACGGCGCACCACGGTTCAGGACCACGCCGGCTGCCTCGCGCAGCGACGCCCGGTCGCTGGTCCGCTCCGCGTTGTCTCGAGGACTCACCGTGTCGATGGCCCAGCCGGTGCGCGTCACCGCGTCGAACGACACCTACCGGTCACGCCAGTGGGCGCTGGACACCCTGCGGGCCGAGACCGCCTGGAAGACCTCGAAGGGCGGATCCTCGTCTCGGCGCGTCGTGGTCGCGGTCGTCGACACCGGCGTGGCGACCGACCACCCCGACCTGCGCGACAACCTCGTGGCGGGTCGCGACGTGCTGGACCCCGGGACCGCGCCGTCTGACGAGAACGGCCACGGCACCCACGTCGCCGGGATCGTGGCCGCGGTGGCGGGCAACGGCCGCGGCATTGCCGGACTCGCGCCCCGCGCCGCCGTGATGCCGGTCCGGGTGCTCGACGCCGACGGCGCCGGGTCGACCGACGACGTCGCACGCGGCATCACCTGGGCGGTGCAGCACGGCGCGACGGTCGTCAACCTCTCGCTCGGCAGCACCCGCCGTGACGCGGCGCTCGAGCGCGCCGTCGCCCACGCCCGGTCCCGGGGTGCGGTCGTCGTCGCGGCGGCCGGGAACTCAGGCGGCGGCCTGGGGTGCCTGCTCGGTTGTGCCGCCCAGTACCCGGCGGCCTATCCCGGCGTCATCGGCGTCGGGTCGATCGACGCGAACCGGTCGCGGTCGTCGTTCTCGACGAGGGGCGCCTGGGTCGACGTCGTCGCGCCGGGCGGTGGCATCGTCTCGCTGGTGCCCAGGAGGAACCGGATCGGGTGCGGCACGAGCACCTACTGCACGCTCAGCGGCACCTCGA
>JALRKU010000402.1 GCA_023254755.1 Aeromicrobium sp.
CGCATCGCGCAGCTGGGCCAGGCCGGCCAGGGCGAGCTCGCCGACATCGTCGATCGCGCGCAGGCCGACGTCCTGGCGGTCGACGGATCCAAGGGCGCCAGCGACTACCGCGTCATCTCCGAGCTGATCGCGCCCACGATCGACGAGATCGAGGCGCTGAGCGCGCGGTCCGGCGAGATCCACGGCGTCCCGTCGGGCTTCCCCGACCTCGACCGCATCACCACCGGCTTCCGCGGCGGTCAGATGATCGTCGTCGCGGCCCGACCCGGCATCGGCAAGTCCACGCTCGGCCTGGACTTCTGCCGCGCCGCGTCCATCAAGCACAAGATCCCCAGCGCGATCTTCTCCCTGGAGATGACCGCCGCCGAGATCACCACGCGTCTGCTGTCGGCCGAGGGCCGGGTCAACGTCGGCGCGATGCGCGGCGGCCAGATGTCCGACAGCGACTGGCGCAAGATCAGCAACGTCGCGTCCAAGGTCAACGGTGCGCCCATCGTCATCGACGACAGTCCCAACATGACCATGCCCGACATCCGCGCCAAGGCCCGCCGCATCCAGAAGGAGCACGGACTCGGCCTGCTGGTCATCGACTACCTCCAGCTGATGACGTCGGGCAAGAAGGTCGAGAACCGCCAGGTCGAGGTCTCGGAGTTCTCCCGGCAGATCAAGCTGCTGGCCAAGGAGCTCGACGTCCCGGTGGTCGCGATCAGCCAGCTGAACCGTGGGTCGGAGCAGCGCACCGACAAGACGCCGATGCTGTCCGACCTGCGCGAGTCCGGCTCGATCGAGCAGGACGCCGACATCGTGCTGCTGCTGCACCGCGGCCAGCGCTCGGGCGAGGAGGCGACGTCGTCCACGGGCGAGGCCGCCGTCGACCGGCTCGGCGAGGCCGACATCATCGTGGCGAAGAACCGCTCCGGCCCCACGTCCAAGGTCGCGGTGCTGTTCCAGGGCCACTACTCGCGCTTCGCTCCGATGGCCCACACCGAGGCCCCACCGGCGGCTGCCGCCGGCGACTTCTACTGAGCCACCTCTCGCGGCGCGACACCGGCCGTGACCAGCCCCGATAGGCTCGCCGCGTGATGCTGCTGCAGGCCGCCGTCGACGGCGGAGGCGTGCCCGACTCCGGACTCGCCGGCGCGATGGTCGACCTGATGGACGCGCTCGGGCTGTGGGGCGCCGCGATCGCGGTCGGGCTCGACAACGTCTTCCCGCCCGTGCCCAGCGAGATCGTCCTGCCGCTCGCCGGCTTCGCGGCCAGCCAGGGCACCTTCTCGCTGACCGGCGCGCTGATCGCCACGACGCTCGGCTCGGTCGTCGGTGCCGGCCTGCTGTACGGCCTCGGCGCGGTGTTCGGGCGAGAGCGCAGCCTGGCGATCTTCGCCAAGGTGCCGCTGCTCAAGATCAGCGACTTCGAGCGCACCGAGGCCTGGTTCGCCAAGCACGGCAGCAAGGCGATCTTCTTCGGCCGCATGGTGCCGATCTTCCGCAGCCTCATCTCGCTGCCGGCGGGTGTCGAGCGCATGAACCTCGCGCTGTTCCTCACGCTCACGACGCTGGGCTCGCTGATCTGGAACTCGATCTTCGTCGTCACCGGCTATCGGCTCGGTCGCGACTGGGACCGGGTCGAGCCGTGGGCCGACCGGTTCCAGAAGCTGGTGATCGCCGCCGTCCTGGTCGTGGTGGTGGGCTTCGTGGCCATCCGGTTGCGCGAGCTGCTGCGCGAGCGCCGCGCGTCCTGAACCCGTCGCTCACTACGTGCACAAGGCGTGCAATTACGCGACGTAGAGTGGCGGCATGAGCGCGAGTGACGAGACACGAGTCGTCGGACAGGTCCACCCCCAGCTGCTGATCGGCGGACGCTGGCGCGACGCCGAGGGCGGCCGCACCCTCGCGGTCGAGGACCCCTCCACGGGGGCCACCCTCGTCGAGGTCGCCGACGGGAGCATCGCCGACGGGAAGGCCGCGCTCGACGCCGCCGTCGATGCCCAGGCGTCCTGGGCCGCATCGGCCCCGCGCGACCGCGGCGAGATCCTGCGCAGCGCGTTCGAGGCCATCAACGACCACGCCGACGACCTCGCGCTGCTCATGACGCTGGAGATGGGCAAGCCGCTGTCGGAGTCCAAGGCCGAGATCGCCTACGGCGCCGAGTTCTTCCGCTGGTTCGCCGAGGAGGCCGTGCGCATCGACGGCCGCTACACCCACAGCCCGGCCGGAACGGGGCGCATCCTGGTGACCAAGATGCCGGTCGGTCCCTGCTACGCCATCACCCCGTGGAACTTCCCGCTGGCCATGGGCACCCGCAAGATCGGCCCCGCGCTGGCCGCCGGCTGCACCATGATCGT
>JALRKU010000432.1 GCA_023254755.1 Aeromicrobium sp.
AGGTGCCGCCTGGCTCTGACGGGCGTGGAGGTGCCGCCTGGCTCTGACGGGCGTGGAGGTGCCGCCTGGCTCTGACGGGCGTGGAGGTGCCGCCTGGCTCTGACGGGCCTGGCCCGTTCGGGCAGCCGGATCGGGTGACGCCCGTAGGATCGCGGTTGTGTCCGACCCGTCCGTGCCGCCCCAGCCCGCAACGTCGCCGTCCGCCACGTCGCCGTCCGGCGACCAGCCCGACGCGATGCGGCTGAGTCGCCGCTACGTCACGCGGTTGTCCGCGGCCGTCGCGCTGATCGTGCTCACCTGCGTGGCGCTGCTGGTGCCCGTCCCGTACGTCACGATGAAGCCCGGTCCGGCGTTCGACACCCTCGGCGACTTCGACGGCACGCCGATGTTCACCTTCGGCAAGGGCGTCAAGACCTACCCCACCGACGGCACGCTCGACTTCACGACGGTCTCGGTCACCAACTCGCAGGCGCGCCTGCGGTTCGGCGACGTGGTGAGGGCCTACTTCAGCGACGACGTCGCGGTGGTGCCGCGGTCCCTGCTCTACCCCGAGGGCACCACGCAGGAGCAGTCGCAGGCCGAGTCGGCCGCGCAGCTCGACTCGTCCAAGGACGCGTCGAAGGTCGCAGCGCTGCGGGCGGCGGGATACACCGTCGACGGCGTCCCGCAGGTCGCGACGGTGTCGCCCGACGGGGCCGCGAAGGGTGTCCTGCGCAAGGGCGACCTGGTGCTCGCCGTCGACGGCACGAAGGTCGCCTCGGCCTCCGCGACGGTCGAGGCCGTGGGGGACCGCGAGCCCGGAGACGACGTGGCGATCACGATCGAGCGCAAGGGGAAGCGGAGCACCGTCGACATCACGACCCGTCCCGATGCGGCCGACCCGTCGCTGCCCCGCATCGGCGTGGGCCTCGGCACCAAGTACGACTACCCGATCTCGATCGACAACAACGTGGGGCGCCAGATCGGCGGTCCCAGCGCCGGGACCATGTTCGCGCTGGCGATCTACGACAAGCTCACTCCGGGTGCGCTCACCGGTGGCCTCAAGATCGCCGGCACCGGCGAGATCACGGCCGAGGGCGTCGTCGGTCCGATCGGCGGCGTCCAGCAGAAGATCGCCGGCGCCCACGCCGTGGGAGCCAAGATCTTCCTGGTGCCGAAGGCGAACTGCGCCGAAGCCGTCGACGGCGACACCCACGGTCTCAAGCTCGTCGAGATCACGACGCTGAAGGACGCCATCTCGTCGGTGAAGGCGCTCGCCGAGGACCGGTCCGCGAAGGTGCCGACATGTCGCTGATGCCCGACTCCGCGGTGCGTCGCGCCGCACTCGAGATCGAGGCCCACGTGGCCGACGAGGGCTGGGACCAGCCGGCCCGGTTGTTCGCCCTCGTCTCGACCGCGACGCTGCTCGCCCGTGAGCCGGCCCTCGCCGCGCAGCTCGGCGTCGAGTCGGACGACGCCGGCTACACGCCGGTCGAGCAGGACGTGGCCGGCTCCGACGGTGAGATCGAGGAGCTGCTCGACCGCATCGAGTGGCCCGACGCCGTCGCGGGGTGCGCCGTGGTCGTCGAGCGACTGATGCTGCCGCCCGAGGCGGAGGACTCGCTGCCCGACGACCCGGCCGAGGCGGTGTCGGCTGCGGCCAACCACCCCGACCGGCGCGACGTGCGACTGGTCGCGGCGGTGCTGCGCGACGGCGAGGTGCACAGCGCCGTGCGGGCCCGCGAACCCGACGACGCCGTCCTGCTCGAGGGGCCCGACCTCGTCCCGGCCCTCGTCGAACGGTTGCGCCGGACGCTCGCGCCGTGATCCACCGCACGCCGGGTGTGGAGTGGTGGCCTAGAGTCGAGGTCCACGGCGGCCGACGGCGTCGCGTCCGCCGCGGGCCCCATCACGAGGCAGGAGACACGTGAGCGACATCTTCGGGACCCCCCGACCTCGCCAGCCGCGCCCTTCGGGCGGTGGAGACGGGGGAGGCCGCCGGGTCCTGGTGCCCACGCTGGTCACCCTGGCGGTGCTGCTGTTCCTCGGTTCGATCTTCGTCGGCGTGTGGACCGACCGTCTGTGGTTCCGCTCCGTCGGCTACGGCGACGTGTTCCGCAGCATCCTGTTCACACGCGTCCTGTTGTTCGTCGGTCTCGGCCTGCTGTTCGCGGTGTTCGTCGTGGCGAACCTGGTGATCGCCTACCGGGTGCGTCCCGACAACGTCCCGGCCCGTCGCGACGACCCCGCCTACCGCTACCGCACGGCGCTCACCCCGGTCCTGCGCATCGTCACCGCGGGTGTCGGTCTGCTCCTGCTCGCCTTCTCCGGATCGGTCGCCTCGAGCCACTGGGACACCTTCCAGATGTGGCGCAACGGCACGTCGTTCGGCCAGAAGGACCCGCACTTCGGCAAGGACATCGGGTTCTACGTGTTCGACTACCCGTGGCTGCGCTTCATCACGTCGTACACGTTCGCGATGGTGGTCGTCGCCGTGCTGGCCGCGGTGTTCGTGCACTACGTCTTCGGCGGCATCCGCGTCGCCGGCCGGGGCCCGCGGTTCACCCGAGCCGCGCAGGTGCACCTCGCGGTGCTCGTCGGCCTCGGCGTGCTCACCCGCGCCTTCTCGTACTGGCTCGACCGGTTCGGCCTCGCGATCGGCTCGTCCCCGCTGTTCGACGGCATCGGCTACACCGACGCCAACGCCCGCATCCCGAGCAAGAACATCCTCATCGGCGTCGCCATCGTGTGCGCGCTGCTGTTCTTCGCCGCGATCGTCATCCGCTCGTGGGTGCTGCCCGGCATCGGCCTGGGCCTGCTCGCGCTGACCTCGATCCTCATCGGCGGCATCTGGCCGGCCGTCATGCAGGGCTTCCAGGTCAAGCCGTCCGAGCCGGACAAGGAGGGCCCGTACATCGAGCGGAACATCGAGGCCACCCGCGACGCCTACGACGTGGCTGGCGCGAAGTCCGAGCAGTACACGTCCAAGACGACGCTGACACCCGCCGAGCTGCGCACGTCGGCCGAGTCGCGGGTCAGCAGCCGTCTCCTCGACCCGTCGCTGGTCTCCGAGGCGTTCCAGCAGCTGCAGCAGGTGCGCGGCTACTACACCGTGCCGTCCACGCTCGACGTCGACCGCTACACGCTCGGCGAGGACCAGCCGCCGCACGACATCATCATCGCGGCCCGCGAGCTCGACCTGGGCGGCCTGCAGGACTCCCAGCGCAACTGGGCCAACGACCACACGGTCTACACGCACGGCTACGGCGTCAT
>JALRKU010000073.1 GCA_023254755.1 Aeromicrobium sp.
GGGAATCATGACGTCCCCCGGTGGCGCGCGCAAGGCGCCTCCTCGACGGGTCGGCCTGCGCGGGAGTCCGACACGGCCTGCCGCGGGCGGAGCACGGGCCGCGCGACGTCCGCCGCCCCGGTGGTCGGCGTCCGGATCGTCCGAGCGGGCGCGCCGCGGCGTGCGGCGTGCCTCGCCGGTGGGCCGCGTGCTGGGCCTGGGCCTGGCCCTGGTCTGCCTCTGTCTCCCCGGCCTGGTCGATCCGCCGCCGGACAGCCCCACCGGTCTCAAGGTCACCGCGCGAGACGCCGTCGTCACCGCGACGTGGACGGGCCACCAGGCCGACTCGTACCGGGTCGAGTACGCCGAGGACCCCGGGTTCGCCGACGCCACGACGGAGATGGTCGACGACACGTCGCTGCGTCTCACGGCACTCACGCCGGGGTCGCGCTACTACGTGCGTGTCAGCACGGTGCGCCCCGACGGCGCGGACAGCAGCCCCAGTCCGTCGGTCGCCTTCGACACGACCTACCCCAACGACGCCCCGACCGTGAAGGTCAGCAGCAACAGCTCGAAGACCCTGAAGGCGTCGTGGTCCGAGGCGGGCGACGACGCGCGGTACGAGACTCAGCTGTCGACCACGACGGACTTCACCGACGTGAAGGAGCTGTCGACGGTCAAGACGCGCAAGACGTTCTCCCGGCTGAAGCCGGCGACCCTCTACGCCGTCCGCACCCGCGTGGTCGACGCCGAGGGGGTGGCGCAGAGTCCCTGGTCCGAGCCTGCGATGCTCACCACGGCGGCGTACGAGCCGCTGGGCGTCGGCACCTACAACATCCTGAAGTGGCGCGCGGGCAACTGGTCGGCGCGCCGCACCGCCGTGGCCGAGCTCATCAAGAGCAGCAACGTCGACGTCGTCGGCCTGCAGGAGGCCACGCCGTCCCGGGTCGGCGGCCGCGGGGTGCCGCAGTACCAGGACGTCCTCAGCGCGCTCGGCGGCGACTGGGCGCTCACCCGGTCGTCGAAGAACGTCTCGGGCGAGACCCGCACGGTCTACGACTCGTCGCAGGTCAAGCTGATCCGCGAGGGCTACCAGCCGCTCTCGGGCAGCGCCCGGTTCCGTGGCGTCCAGCGCTACGCCACCTACGCCGAGTTCGAGCAACGGTCGACCGGCAAGCGCTTCCTGTTCTTCAACACCCACTTCACCCCGAACGGGGGTGGGTCAGGCGCCGCGCAGCGTGTGTCGGAGGCGCGGCAGCTCGCCGACGTGGTCCGCTCGGTCAACACCGACGACCTGCCCGTGGTCGTGGTCGGCGACTTCAACGCCGGCGGCTCCCGCTCGTCGTCCAACCCGGTCTACCGGGCGATCGTCGACGCCGGGCTGATCGACCCGCTGGTGCGCTCGGGCGAGCTCGGCGAGGCCGAGAAGCGCGTCGACGCCGACCTCGCGACGGTCAACCGGCTGCGCCGCACGCCGCCGCGACGAGCCAGCCCTCGCTTCATCGACCACATCTTCGTGTCGCGCATGCGGGTCTCGCAGTGGCAGGTCGCGGCCAACCTGGACTCGGCCGGTCGCTTCATCGGCACCATCCCGTCGGACCACCACCTGGTCCGCGCGACGGTCTACCTGCCCTGACCCTCCGTGCGACCTGCTTCGGCAGGCCTCAGAGGTAGCGGCGCGCCGTCTCGACGAAGCGCTCGACGACCTGGTCCGGCGGGGTGTCGCCCAGGTAGTAGGTGCGCAGCGACCGCCGGGTCTCGGCCAGCGGATCGTCGCCGAGCAGCCCGTCGAGGGCGGCGTCGAGTCGGTCGACCGTCCCGGCCTTGCGCGGTGCGTCGAAGACGTAGGCTGCCTGAGCGAGCGGGAACTCCGCGGTGAAGGCATCGCCCGTGGCCGACACCGCCGCCATCGCGAACGGCTTGGTCGAGATGAGGAAGTCCGACACGACGCTCGAGACGTCGGAGATCATGGCGTGGCACGCGTTGAAGCAGTCGACGACCGACATCTCGGTCTCGGCCGCCGGGCCGAACACGTGCCGACGACCAGAGACCAGCGCGTCCTGCGTGAGCAGCTCGATGATCCGGTCGCACGCGCGCGAGTTGCCTCCGTGGCGACGGGCGTACGGGTGCGGGCGGAAGACGACGGTGCAGCCGCGGGCGAGCAGCGCCTCGACGATCAGTGGCCCGGCAGACAGCGAGCTGTAGTCGGAGTCCTCGTAGAAGCCCGACCACGTGGGGCTGTAGAGCACCGTCGGGCCGTCGATCGCGCTGATCGGACCGGTCGCCTGCTGCACGTGCTCGAGCTGGGGGCGGCCGACGATCTCGAACTGCTCGGGCAGGGTCGCCACGCCGTGCTTGGCGAACCGGTCGATGGCGGCCTGTCCGGCGACGAAGTTGCGGTCGTACTGGCGGAAGGTGGGGCTGACGCTCGCGATCTTGTCGCTGTCGCCGTGGTTCAGCTGCACGTGGGTCAGGCGCGGGAAGCGGATCATGTGCGAGTTGCGCACCGCGGTGTTGGCGTAGAAGACGGTGCGAAGCGACGGGGTGACGATGGGATCGAGGTCCTCGAGACCAACCCGCAGGATGACGGGCGCGGTGGTCATCTTCGCGACCTCGGTGAAGTTCGCGATGGTGCGCACGAGCACGAAGTACGGCGCCCCGATGCGATCGAGGTACGGCAACCACATCGACGCCTGGTACGCGGTGCCGACGGGAGCCTGCCAGTGGAACGCGAAGACCGGGGCGATCTCGGCGAGGATCTTCGGCAGGTTGCGCTCGAAGCGGTTGCGCGCCACGAGGTAGCGCGCCGACTGCAGGGCGACCTGGACCGCGAGCAACGTCGCGACCGCGACGACGACGATCGCCGGGGCCTGGGTGACGTCGAGCGCCGCGCAGACCGAGAGCAGGACCATCGCCGAGGTGGTCGCGAGGAACGCGCGGTTCGCGACCGCGGTCGACGGCAGGACGACCTCCCAGCCAGGGATGTTGGCAGCCTGAGGTGTGGCGTTCTTGACGGGGCGGCGCACCGCGCCCTCGCCGACGACGAGGGCCATCAGCAGTCCAGCGGCGATGACGGTCGGCCACGACCGACCCGTCGCAGTGTCGACCACGAGCGCGGAGGCGGTCGTGACGGCCCGGGGGAGCGGGCGGATGCCCATCCGGAGCGGGTCGGCGTCCTTGCCGCGCGCCTCGACCACGAAGTGACCCGCGACGAGCAGCGCGCACCCGACGACGGCGACGGCGGCGGCCGTCGAGGCCGGCTCGGCGATCGCCAGGGTGAGCACGACGACGCTGATCACGTTCACGACGACGCCGAAGCCACCCAGGGCTCGACCGACGTACCTGATCGTGGAGACTCCGGATCGGATCAGACGCGGCATGCTTTCCTTCCTCGGTGAACGGCCCGCGAAAGTTAGCACGCGGACCTGGGAGAGCCCTCAGTCGCAGAACGAGCGGGACTTCTTGGCGATGGCGTCCATCGAGGCGTTGAGCGTGTCGAG
The DNA here is from genome assembly GCA_023254755.1 of Aeromicrobium sp. Taxonomy (GTDB): domain Bacteria; phylum Actinomycetota; class Actinomycetes; order Propionibacteriales; family Nocardioidaceae; genus Aeromicrobium. The sequence goes on from JALRKU010000073.1 coordinate 3,480, forward strand.
GTTGACGACCAGCGCCTTGATGAGGTCGACGTCGCCCGAGTCGACCGCCTTCTGCCCCTCGCGAAGGTAGCCGAGCGCCTTGGCGTAGTCGTCGCGCAGACTGAGCGGCGACACCCGCGCCGCGTCGTCGTAGCGGGAGATGAGTCCGTCGAAGGTGCGGCTCAGGCTCTGGAGGTCGACCGTGTCGGAGTCCTCGTCGCCGGGCTGGGCGAGACCACCGGAACGGATCTTGCGGAACGCCGGGCAGTACTCGTCGCGATCGGGCGGCTCGCCACTCGGCGTGGACTCGGCGGGCGCGGGCGTCGCCGCCTCGCTGCGGTCGGGCGTCGCCCCGCTCGACGGCGCGGCAGTCGGCTCGTCGCCGGATCCGCGAGTGGCCACGGTGATCGTCGTGGCGACCACCACCGCGGCGACGAGGACACCGACGGCGACGAGCGCCCGCGGCGACGCGAGGAGCCGGTGCCACCAAGCAGGCACGTGCACCTCCGATGGGTCGTCGTGGGTCGGGTCGGGGCCGACAGCGGGGGTCGTCGACCCAGGCCGGGAGCCGGGGCCACACTAGCGGTCGGTGCAGGGATCCTCCCATGGAGGTGAGAGGATCGCGGGGTGTCCGGCGACAGTGAAGGATCGAGGGTGGACGACAAGAACGAGGGCAGGCGCGAGCAGATCTGGGTGCGTGCCTGTCAGCTGCCGACGGCGAACATGACCCCGCTCAAGTCGATCGGCTTCATCGGCGGAAACCAGGGGAACCTGCTCTACCAGTTCTCGACCCACCGAGCCCTCGTCCGCGACGACGTCGACGTGCGCACCATCTCGTACAACAAGTTCGCCAAGGGCCCCGTCGAGCAGCGCGCCGAGATGATCAACGCAGGATGCGATCGACTGGTGCTCCCGCTGTCCAGCTCGTTCCGCCTGCAGAACCTGAAGAACCTGAACCTGTGGGCGGACCTGGTCGAGCGCTTGACGGTTCCCGTCACGGTCGTCGGAATCGGCGCCCAGCTCAGCCTCGAGGAGGTGCGCGCCGGCTCGTTCCGTCCCGGCCGAGTCACCGGGATCAAGGCCTCCGACGCGGAGATCGCGACGCACGAGGCGGCGGCTCGCCGCTTCGTCACCGCCGTCCTCGACCGCTCCGAGTCGATCGGCGTGCGGGGCGAGATCAGCAAGGGCTACCTGCAGCACCTCGGCTTCCCCGCCGACCGGATCGACGTGATCGGCTGTCCGTCGCTGTTCATGTGGGGCCCCGACTTCCGGATGCCCGAGCGCCCGGTGTCGCTGTCGCGGCGCAGCAGGCTGTCGCTGTCGTTCGACCACCGCATCGCCTCCACCGCCGACCTGCTCGACCGCACGATCACCGAGTACGCCAAGTCGCGCGTCTACATGCAGGAGACCATCGGGATCCGGATGACCATCACCGGCGAGGAGACCCGCGCCGAGTGGCCCGGTGACCCGCGCTTCCCGGTCAAGACCACGCACCGCGCGTACCGCCAGCACCGCCTGGAGTACCTGCCGACGGCATGGTCGTGGATCCGCCACATGAAGGGCTACGACTTCGCCTACGGCCCCCGTCTGCACGGGACGGTCGCGGCGACGCTGGCCGGGACCCCCGCCCACCTGCTCGTCCACGACTCGCGCACGATCGAGGTCGCGCAGCACCATCACCTGCCCCACACGCTGATCGAGGACCTGGGCCCCGACGACACCGCGGCGCGCATCGCGGCGGGCCAGGACTACAGCGCGTTCAACGCGGCCTACGCGGAGAACTTCGAACGCTTCACGGCGTTCCTGGCGCGCAACTCGCTGCGTTCGGCCTACGAGGCGCCTGGCGACGCGCTGGCGGCGTTCGACGCCTCGCTCGAGCCTGCCGCCTCGGCCGAGCCGGTGCTGAGCGACAAGACTCCGACGGTGCCGGTCAGGCGCCGGCTGCGGCTCGCTGCCCAGGCGCTGCGCGGGCAGCTGCGCTGACGTCCGACCTCGTGCGCGGGTGCGATAGCGACACGGTGCCCATCCGCCGGCTCGGAGGCGGCGGGCCCCGGGTCCGACGGTGTGACCTGTGACGTGGCCGGGGAGATCGGCAAAGAAAGCGTGTAGCCTGTCTCGGACGTCCATCGACCAGGGGAACCGGATTTCATGCTCCGCAGGACCACGCTCGTCGGCGCGCTCGCGCTCGTCACCACTGCTCTCGTCCCGGCCGCCAGCGCGCAGATCACCGGCCCCGCGCAGCCCAGCGACAGCAACCGCTACGTCAACCTGCAGAACGTCGACGAGACCTCCGCGCCCAAGGCGTTCAAGGACCTGAAGCCCGACAGCCGCACGCAGGTCGGCGGCGCCACCATCGAGATCTACACCTCGATGGGCGACAGCGAGGGCGCCATGGACTGGCGCACGATCAACCTCTTCTCGTACCTGGTCAACTCGGTCCCCAAGTACAAGCACTCGTACACGACGCTGTTCAACAGCCTCTACGACGACCGCAACATCAGCTACAGCGAGAGCACCGACCGCTGGAACATCGCGGTGCCGAACGAGACGTTCGCGCCCGTCGCGGCCTACCTGAACCAGGCCAACAAGTACGCCAACCCCGCCGACGAGTCGCAGGCCGAGGCGGACCGCCGCGAGTACATCAACGTGCTCGGGGCCAAGGAGAGCATCGACGAGGCCTACGCCGCGAACAGCTCGCTGGCTCGTCTGGTCCGCGCCGGCTACAAGTCGTCGCGACCCAAGGCTGTCAACTACCAGCAGTGCGGTGGCGCCGGAGGCTGCATCACGTACACTGGCAGCGACACCTTGATGCACTCCAAGTACGGAGCCTTCGAGCAGGCCGCCGACTCGACCGGCGCGATCCGCGACCACGTCGTCTTCATCACCTCGTCGAACCTCAACGGCTCGAGCGGCTCGAAGAAGACCAACACGAGCATCGTCATCTACGGCGACAAGTCCGCCTACGACGCGGTCAAGTACGACATCTACGGCACCCAGAACGACGTCGCGACGGGCGACAAGTCGATCTCGGAGGCCGTGAACGCCACGCGTCCCCAGAAGGGCGTCTGGGAGGCCGGCGACAGCACGAGCAACGACGGCGCGACCTACAAGGACGCCATGGCGGTCAACTCCGCAGGCGTTGCCAACGGCATCCCGACCGACAGCGGCGTCACCTTGTACCCCTCGCCGCGCGGCAACTCGACGGCGACCGTCGACGGGATGGACGCCGAAGCGCGATTCTTGGAGCAGCAGGCCTCGACGAACCCCGTCAAGAACAGCAGCTGCAAGGTCTACGCCGTGCACTCGCTGTTCAACTCCACGCGCAACGGCATCCGGTCGGCGCTCGCGACACTGGCCCAGCAGGGCTGTGACGTGCACGTCGTGCTGGGCACCAACGCGATCTCCGACATCATCGACGGCTACTTCACGATGAGCACCGAGCTGCGCGACGTGATCGACCGCGTCGAGTTCGCCAACGTCCACGACAAGGCGTACAGCTACCAGTACAACGGCACCAACATGCTGTTCGGCGGGTCGACGAACTTCACCGGCACCAGCCTGGAGTACGACGAGCTGGCCTTCTCGGTGCCCAACGCCGCGTCGGTCAAGGCGGCGGCCGACCACTACGAGTACGTGTACCAGCTGGCCAAGAGCGGCACGAAGTGGGCGGTGCCCACGGGTGTGGCCATCTCGCCGTCGGGTTCGCTCAAGGTGCGCCAGGGGCAGCAGCTCAAGGTGACCACCAAGGTCTCGCCGTCCAACGGTCTGGTGTCGAACACGGAGTGGTCCTCCACGAACTCGCTGGTCGCCTCGGTCGACGCCACGGGCGTCATCACGGGCCACTCGCCGGGAACAGCGCAGATCAAGGTCGAGACGTCGACGCCGAGCTCGGCCGTCAAGCGGACCGACACGGCGACCGTGACGGTGACCGCCGACGGCTCGACCTCGACCGGCGCGAAGGACCAGATCACGGTCGCTCCGACGCTGTCGATGGATCGGTACCAGTCGCCCGGCGGTACGACGCACATCACCGTCACGTGGGGCAACGGTGAGCACGACTACCAGGGCGTCGTGAAGCTGCAGTACTACTCCGGCGGCTCGTGGCGCACGTACAGCAGGTACATCAACACCAACAAGCGCGGCACGGGTCGTCTTGCGGTCAGCTTCGCCGGCAGCAAGACGTGGCGTGCCTACGGTGCGGCGTTGACCGGCGTCTACAAGGACGAGCAGCCGGTCAACATCAGCAACATCACGACCGCCAAGAACACGTCGGCGTGGAGCATCAACACGGTGCGCACCAAGACCGCCACCACGACGCCGCGCCTGTACGCCACGAACCTGGCCAAGGTGGGCAAGGTGCCGATGCTGGTGGCGTGGAACAAGCCCGGTGGCAAGTTCCGGCTGCAGATGCGTTCGTCCGGTGGTTCCTGGAAGACGCACTCGTCCTACAAGATCTCGGGCACCCAGAGCCTGATCGCCATCCCGATCGCCAACACCAAGTACTGGCGCATCGCGACCAGCACCGGCAGCACCAAGGTGTCGAACACGGTCAAGATCTCGATGCGCTGAGCGTCGCCGATCACTGCCACGAGGCCGTCCCGTCCCGGGGCGGCCTCGTGTCGTGCGTGCCCCTCCCCGTCCCCGTGGCTGCCACAAGCCGACGGGCTCGTCACGGGCGGTGCGACCGGCTGCCGTGTGCTGCCTCGTTCCGGAGCGCCACCAGCTCCCGCCGGGGGACCGAGCGCAGGCCGACGTGCGAGGAGGCCGGCACCCCTCAGGGCACCGGCCTCCTCGACGGACGGGCGATGGACTACGGCAGGTTCAGGTTGACCGCGAACATGTTGTGGTCCGACGGGATCGTGCCGACGAAGTTGCCGGCTGTGTCGAGCGTGACGACCTGGCGCCACGTGCCGACCCGGATGCCGCGCGACGTGTAGATGTTGTCGATGTGCGTGCCGACCGGGTACGCCGTGCGGGGCGCCTTCTTGGCGAACTTGTTGGCGCTGTTGTACTCCCAGTCCATCACGTGCTCGGCCGTGTGGCCGCTGCCGGCGGCCCAGCTCGAGGTGGTGTTCGCGATGGGGTCGACGTAGCCGGCGCCGGTGAAGGTGTCGTACTGGCCGTTCGTGGGCTTCGCGGCGCGGCTGGAGTTCATGTCGCCCGTGATGATGACGGGACGGTCGCCGGCGTTGGCGTCGATCAGGCCGAGGATCTCCTGCGCCTGCTTGATGCGCCAGACGTTGTACTTGTCGATCTGGTCACCGGGCTCGAGGTGGGTGTTGATGACGAAGAACTGCTCGTCGGACTGCTTGTCCTCCAGGATCGCCCACACGGCGTACCGCTCGGCCGAGCCGTACGTCGACAGCTCCTGCGTGCCGGTCTTCACGACGGACAACCGGTCCTTGTTGTAGACCAGCTTGGTGCCGCTCGACCCGGCGCGCGTCACGAGCGCGTACTT
>JALRKU010000414.1 GCA_023254755.1 Aeromicrobium sp.
GACCCGTCCCGCGCCGCCCCCCGGTACACCTCCGCCAGCCGGGTCCGCAGGTGCTCGGGCGTCGCCAGCGACGTCAGCGGGTCCTCGCACGAGGCGGCTGCCGCGCCGAGCCGGACCTCCTCCGCCCAGGCGACGGCTGCAGCGTGCACGACCGAGAAGTCCGGGTCGGCGCCGATGCGCCGGTGGGCCCGCTCCACGTGGTCCAGGACCTCGTGGAGCGGGGCCCCCGCGCGTGCTGCACTCGCTCCCACCTCGTGTGCAACACCGACGGCGTCGTGACGACCCGTGCGAACCGCCTCGTGGAGCAGCGCGTAGCCGGTGTCCGCTGTGGTCATCGGTGCATCTCCTCTCGTGGGCGGTTCGAAGAGGGGACGAACGATCGCGTCACTCATGACGCGACTCGCCGTTGTTGTTCCTGAGACCTCGTCGACGTCCTGTCACGACGAGGACCGTGGAGCAGAGACGAGACGAGCATGGCCGGCACGGTGACCGAGGCGCTGGGTCTCGACGCGCCCACCGACGCCGAGCTCATCACCGCCGTCCGCGGCGGCGACACCGAGGCCTACGGCCAGCTGTTCGACCGTCACCGGCCGGCCGCCCAGCGGCTGGCCCGCCAGCTGGTGCGGGGACCCGACGCCGACGACCTCGTGAACGAGTCCTTCACCCGCGTCCTGGCGACCCTGATGGACGGTCGCGGTCCCGACGAGTCGTTCCGCGCCTATCTGCTCACCGCGATGCGTCGCTTCCACATCGACCGTCTCCGGGCCGGGCAGAGGGTGCGGTCGACCGACGACGAGACCGAGCTCGACCGTGCCGTCGAGTGGGTCGATCCGGCCGAGCGCCGGTTCGAGGCCGGCGCCGCGGCCGAGGCCTTCGCGGCGCTTCCCGAGCGGTGGCAGACCGTGCTGTGGCACCTCGACGTCGAGGGACAGAAGCCGGCCGACCTCGCCCCGATCCTCGGCATGAGCCCCAACAGCGTGTCGGCCCTGGCGTACCGGGCTCGTGAGGGCCTGCGCCAGGCGTACCTGCAGCAGCACCTGTCCGAGGACCAGCGCGACGCGTGCCGCGCGACCACCGAGAAGCTCGGCGCCTACGTGCGGGGTGGGCTCGCCGCCCGCGACACCGGCAAGGTCGAGGCCCACCTCGACGAGTGCGCCCGCTGCATGGGCCTCTACCTCGAGCTGCGCGAGATCAACCACGACCTCGCCGGGTGGCTGGCCCCGGCGCTCCTGGGCAGCGCCGCCGCCGGCTACCTCGGAACGGGGAGCGCGGTCGCTGCCGGCGGTGGCGTCCTCGCGATGGTCAAGGGTGGGCTCCTCGCGGTCACGGCGCCGTTCCGCGCGCTCGGCCCAGGAGCACAGGCGGCTGCTGCCGGCACCGCGATCGCGGCGGTGGCCATCGCCGCCGTCGTCGCGACGACCGGACCCGACGCCCCCGCGCCTCCCGCCGCCGCGGCCCCGCCGACCTCCGGCACGGCGCCCGAGCTGCCGCCGACCGAGGCCGGTCCCACTCCCGACACCGCGACGGCCGCCACGCCGACCGTCCCCACGCCGGTGCCGACCACCCCGGCCCCCACGGCCACGACCCCGACCCCCGGGCCGACGTCGCAGGCGCCGCCCTCGCCCACGCCCGGGTCGACGGCGCAGCTCGCGATCCGCGTCCATCGTTCGTCGCTGGGCCCCAACCGGCTGCTGACCCTCACCCTGACCGGTGTCACGGGCGAGACCGCACTGACGTTGTCCTTCGGCGAGGCCCCGGGGCTCGTCAGCGTCCCGACGTCGCACTGGCAGTGCGTCGAGTCCGGCTCGGCGCTCCGCTGCACCGGACGGGCCACGGCCCCGCTGCGTCTGGTCGTCGCGTCGCAGCGGCAGCCGTCGGCGCGACTCGGCTGACCGTCTCGGCGGGCACGCTCGCGTCCCGATCGGGTATGAATGACACATGACCGTCCTGCGTGTGGTGGCCCGTCCGATGCTCGCCTCGATGTTCGTCGTGGGGGGCGTGAACGCCCTGCGCAGTCCGGGACGTCGCGCCGAGAAGGCTCAGCCCGTCGCCGACCTGATCCGCAAGGCGGCGCCCGACGCACCGGTCGACGGCCCCACCCTGGTGCGGGTCAACGCGGCGATCCACGTCGTCGCGGGCACCGCCCTCGCCACCGGCCGCGCACCCCGGCTCTCGGCGCTGGCGCTCGCCGCCACGATGCCGCCGACCACGTACGCCGGCCACCAGTTCTGGAACGAGACCGACCCGGCGCAGCGCCAGAACCAGCTGGTCCACTTCCTCAAGAACGTCACGATGACGGGTGGACTGCTGATGGCGACGCTCGACCCGGAGCCGCACAAGAAGTTCATCGGCCGGCGGGCCAAGGACCGTGTCGTCGAGACGAGCGACGCGGTCCGCGCGAAGCTGTCCCGCTGACGCGGCGCGCATGGCCACCGTCATCCTGCTGCGCCACGGTCGGTCCAGCGCGAACACCGGCGGCGTGCTCGCGGGCCGTGCGCCCGACGTGCACCTCGACGAGGTCGGTCACGAGCAGGTCGCCCGAGCCGCCGAGCGCGTCGCGATGCTCGACCTCGCCGCGGTCGTGTCCAGTCCTCTCGAGCGGTGCCAGGAGACCGCCGCTGCCGTCGTGGCGGGACGGTCGTCGGCCCCGGAGGTCGTGACCGAGGACGACCTCACCGAGTGCGACTACGGGCAGTGGCAGGGCGGTCGCATCGCGGACCTCGCGAAGGACCCGCTGTGGAAGGTCGTGCAGGCCGAGCCCTCGCGGGTCACGTTCCCCGGCGGCGAGTCCATGACCACGATGCAGGAGCGAGCGGTCGCCGCCGTTCGTCACCACGACCGCATGGTCGAGGCACGACACGGTGCCGATGCGGTCTGGGTCGCGGTGAGCCACGGCGACGTCATCAAGTCGGTGCTCGCCGACGCCCTCGACCTGCCGCTCGACCGCTTCCAGCGGCTGAACGTCGGGCCGTCCTCGATGTCGGTCGTGCGCTACTCCGCCGAACGACCCGACGTGCTCGCGGTCAACACCCTCGCCGGCGACCTCGGGTGGCTCGCGCGCCCGGCCGAGGGACCGACGGTCGGCGGCGGACGAGGGACCTGAGCCGCTCACGTCGGCGTGAGCGTGTCGGCGAGACGGCCTAGGCTGGAGACATGGCCTCACCCGTCGTCCACCGCTTCGACTGGCCGGACCGCTTCGTCGTGGGCACCCTCGGGGCCGCCGGCCAGCGCACGTTCTTCCTGCAGGCCCGCACCGGGTCCGACGTCGTCAGCGTGTCGCTGGAGAAGCAGCAGTCGGCCGCGCTGGCCGAGCGGATCGAGGAGGTCCTCGACGAGCTCATGGCCACCGACGGCAATCCCTACAGCGTGCCGGCCACGACACCGCCCGAGCTGGTCGACATCGATCCGCTCGACGACCCGGTGCAGGAGCAGTTCCGGGCCGGACTGATGAGCCTGGGCTGGGACCCCAGCACGGCGCAGCTGGTCATCGAGGTCTTCCCGGTCACCGGCGAGGAGATCGACACGATCGACCCGGCCGAGCTCGATCCCGAGGAGGTGCTGCTGGTCCGCATCCCGGTCGGCAGCGCTCGGGCCTTCGCCAAGCGCACGCGCGAGGTGGTCGCCTCGGGCCGCCCCACGTGCTCCCTGTGCGGCGAGCCCATGGACGGTGCCGACCACGTGTGCGACCTGCCCGACGGCTTCCGATGACGCCGGGCTCGCGATGACGCTGGGTGCACCGTCCGATCCGTCCTGGCAGGATCTCGAGCTCACGGGCCGACTGATGTCGGCGTCGAACGCCACGTTCGTCGGCCGCCTCGGCGACCAGCAGGTCGTGTACAAGCCGGTCGCCGGCGAGCAGCCGTTGTGGGACTTCCCCGACGGCACGCTGGCCGGGCGCGAGGTCGCCGCCTACCTCGTGTCCGACGCGCTCGGCTGGGACGTCGTGCCCCACACCTGGCTGGGCGACGGCCCCCACGGGCCCGGCATGGTGCAGGTGTGGTGCGACGTCGACCCCCAGCAGGAGGCCGTCACCCTCGTCCCCGCGGACCGCAGACCGCCCGGCGTCCGGCACGTGCTCGACGGCGTCGGCGACGACGACGCGCCGGTGTCCCTGGTGCACGAGGACTCCACCGCACTGCGTCGCATGGCCGTGTTCGACGTGGTCACCAACAACGCCGACCGCAAGGGCGGTCACGTGCTCGCGATGCCCGGCGGGCACCGGCACGGCGTCGACCACGGCCTGACGTTCCACAGACAACAAACCCTATAACATAATGCCTACTGCAAACATTTATAATCGTGGCGTCTTACCTAACTCA
>JALRKU010000144.1 GCA_023254755.1 Aeromicrobium sp.
CGCCCCGGCGCCCACGCTGGTGATCATCACGCGATTGTTCGTGTCGTCGGGGTTACCGACGCCGTCGATGGGGTCGTTCGTCAGAAACGCGGCGTAGGTCGAGCCGTCGATCGTGCGCAGGGGGCGGATCGGCACGTCGTCCGCGACGAGGCCCGCGGCATCTACGGCTACCAGAACTAGGGGGACCGACGTGCTCACGTCACTGCGCGAGCTCCTGCAGAGCATGGCGCGCAACAAGTCCATGACGATCTCGCTGGTCGTCACGATGAGCGTGTCGCTGCTGCTGGCCTCGCTCGGTCTGCTCATGCAGATGCAGGCCGATCGCACCGAGAAGTACTACGGCGACAAGCTGCAGCTGCAGGTCAACCTGTGCACCAAGAACTCGCCGGCCGAGACCTGCGTCGCGGGCGCCGCGGACGACGAGCAGAAGGCCGCCGTCCGCGACGCGCTCGCCGGCAACTCCGAGGTCAAGGACTTCGAGGTCCGCACGCCGACCGACCAGTACGCGACCGCGCGCGAGCGGCTCGGCCAGTCCGAGACCGGTCGCAAGCAGCTCGAGACGATCGGGCCCGACTCGTTCCCCGAGTCGTACCTGGTGACGCTCAAGAACCCCGACGACTACGACAGCATCAAGAGCCAGCTGTCCGGCATGGACGGCGTGGGTGGCGTGACGTCGTTCCGCGAGCTGCTCGGCCCGCTGTTCGAGTTCCTCGAGAAGATGCAGTACGCGGCGCTCGGCACCGCCCTCCTGCTCGTCATCGCGGCGATCCTGCAGGTGTCCAACACGATCCGGATGCAGGCCTACGCGCGTCGCCGCGAGATCGGCATCATGCGCCTGGTCGGGGCGTCGTCGTGGCACATCCAGCTGCCCTTCGTGCTCGAGTCGCTGCTGGCCGCGCTGCTGTCGGCCGCGCTGGCCGCGGCCGGCCTGGCGGCGTTCATGGGCTTCGTCGTCTACGGCTACCTGCGGTCGTCGTTGGGCGACGTCACGACGTGGGTGCGATGGAACGAGTCGCTGGTCGTCATGGGCGTCACGACGGTGCTGGCACTGCTGCTCGCGCTGGTCCCGACCCTGGTCATGACCCGCAAGTACCTCGACGTCTGACCCGAGGAGCCGGCGGCGCCCGACGCGCAACACGTCCGAGGTCCCGCCGGTGTGACTGAAGTGACGTAAGGTACGACGAAGCCACCTGTTCCTCCTCCGCCCGCCAGGGCACTTCCCCGGGGGTCGTTCGTGAACCTGAACCGCACACGCACTGCTGCGCTGGCGCTGATCGCTGCCCTCTCGCTGCTGATCGGTCTGACCGCGCCGTCGATGGCCGACGACAAGGACGACCTCAACCGCAAGAAGAAGGACCTGAACAGCAAGATCGGCGACGCCAAGGCCGATGCCGACCACTCGTCCAAGCAGCTCGCGTCGGCACGCGCCGCGCTCGACAAGGCCCGGTCGGCCCTCGCCTCGGCGCAGGCGGAGCTCGACCGCACCCGAGGACAGCTCGCGGTCGCCAAGGCTCGCGACGCCCAGATGCAGGAGGAGCTCGACGCCGCGCAGAGCGCTCTCGCCACCGCCGTCGACCAGCTCGAGAAGGGCGAGGCGGACCTCGCCGACGTCGAGGGAGTCGTCGAGCAGTTCACGGTGCAGTCGGTGCAGCAGGGCGACAGCGGCCTGCGGGCGTTCAACGGGCTGCTCAGCGGCGAGTCGCCGTCGGAGTTCACCGAGCAGATGTCGATCAACGGCTCGGTCGGGGAGGCGCAGGTCGCCAAGATGCAGGAGCTCGAGGCCTCGCGCGTCGTGCTCAAGCTCAAGCGCGACGAGGTGCGCAAGCTCCGAGACCAGGTCAAGAAGGCGCGTGAGGAGGCTGCCGCCAACCTCGTGCGACAGCGGGAGCTGAAGGAGCAGGCGGTCGAGCAGACCGACCAGGTCGGCGAGCTCGTGTCCGCCCGCGCCACCGCCAAGCGAGCCGCCAACAAGGCGCTGCAGGCCGATCTCGCCCAGCTCCAGCAGCTCGAGGACGACCGGTCCCGCGTGCAGGCACAGCTCGAGGAGCTCGCCCGCAAGGACGTCGGCTCCGGCGGTGCCGGTGTCGGCGGCGACTCCGGTGGCACGCTGTCGCGACCGGTGAACGGCCCCATCACGTCGCCGTACGGCATGCGGGTGCACCCCGTCACCGGTGTCTACAAGCTCCACGACGGCACGGACTTCGGCGTCGCGTGCGGCACCCCGGTCCGCGCGGCGGCGTCGGGCACGATCATCCAGCAGTACTACAACGGTGGCTACGGCAACCGCGTGATCCTCAACAACGGCGTCAAGCGCGGCAAGAGCGTCGTCACGACCTACAACCACCTGTCGCGGTTCATCTACTCGGTCGGCACCAAGGTCAAGCGCGGCCAGGTCATCGCGTACTCGGGCACCACCGGCTACTCGACGGGCTGCCACCTGCACTTCATGGTCATCGTCAACGGCCAGACGACCAACCCGATGGGCTGGCTCTGAGCCACTAGAGTGGGTCGGGTGCCCAAGGAGACCGGCCACAAGATGGTGGCCCAGAACAAGAAGGCACGCCACGACTACCACATCGAGGACACCTTCGAGGCCGGCCTGGTCCTGACCGGCACCGAGGTCAAGTCGCTGCGGGCGGGGCGTGCCTCGCTCGTCGACGGCTTCGGCGAGATCGACCGCGGCGAGGCCTGGCTGCTGCAGGTCCACATCCCGG
>JALRKU010000211.1 GCA_023254755.1 Aeromicrobium sp.
CCCAGGGCCTTCGCGGCGTCGGAGATCGCGGTCGACGACGCGTCGAAGTCCTCGTGCGCCGCCTGGACGTCGTCGGCGTCGAGGTCGGCACCCAGCGCCTCGGCGGCCTTCTCGGTGCTGTCGAGCAGCTCGGGCAGGGTCTTGCCGTCGAAGCTGACGGTGAGGATCTGGTACTGCTTCCTCAGCGACTCGGCCGCCTTGTCGTTGATGTACCAGAGGTCGTCGTCGAGGTACGAGCTGGTGACGATGAGGTCGGGCTTGAGCTGGGCGACCTCCTCGAGCTTGATGTTGCCGTACTCCGCGGTGTCGGTGACGTCGGTGACCGAGTCCACGTCGAGGCCGGCGACCTGCGAGTCGGTTTCACCGTCAGCGTTCTTCAGCGGGCCGAAGACGCCGACGATCTTGTCGCCCAGACCGAGGTCGGTCAGTGCGGCGGCCATCGAGGACTGCACGACGAGGCGCTCGGGTGCCTCGTCGAGCGAGATCGTGACGCCGAGGTCGTCGGTGTAGGTGAACCCGGCGGCGTCGTCGGGGTCGTCGGACGACGTGCCGCACGCGGCGAGGGAGGCGACCGCCAGGGCGACGACACCACGTCGCGCCCATCGGGAGAATCGAGAATCAGTCATGAGGCAAGCCTAACCTTTCCCGCTCTCGCCGTGCTCTCAGGCCTGCGTGACGTAGGTGACGCGGCGCTCCGCGGCGTCGACGCGCGCGACGCGCACCCGCACCTGGGCACCGGCGTCGAGCCCGTCGCCGTGCGCCTCGGACACGACCGGCGGGTCGACGACCATGACCTCGGCGGGCCGCTGGTCGGTCGCGGTCGTGCGGTCCTGCATGACCCACGTCTCGACCTGGTCGATCGCCGTGCGGTCCGCCTCCGCGGCGACCCGGTCGCTGGCGGCCATCGCGTCGGCGACCGGGTCGAGCGCGGCACGCAGGGCCTGGTCGGGCCGCTCCCCCGCCGCGAGCGCCAGGCACACCTGCGTCGAGAACCGGTCGGCGAGACGCCGCAGCGGAGCCGTGACCTGCGCGTACGCGCCGCCGATCCCTGCATGCGTCGTGACGTCCGGCACCTCCTCGTCGAACGCCGCGTAGCCCGCTCCGCGAAGCAGTCGGGTGGCCTGGGTCATCAGCGCGAGCGAGCGGGGTTCGGTGAGATCGAGGCCCGCCAGGACACGGCCCGGTCCTGCACCGGCCGGGACCTCGACGCCGAGACGCTGCGCCAGCTCCTCGAAGCGCTCGATCTCGCCCCTCGGCGGGCCGGGGAGGGTCCTGAGCAGCCCGACCCGGCCGTCGACCATCAGCCGGGCGGCCGCCATGCCCGTGAGCAGGGAGACCTCGGCGTTCCACCCGTCGGCGGCCGTCCGAGGCTCCAGCGCGACGTTCCAGCCGTCGCCGGCGGGGACGACGTGCTGCGACGGCAGCGCGAGGTCGATCGCTCCGGCCGCGAGTCGGGCCTCGCGGCGCACGGTGCCGAGATCGCGCAGCGCCTCGATCGAGGCGTGCGGAGTCCCGTCGTCGAACGACTGCTGCACGCCCTCGTAGTCGAGCCGGGCGACCGAGCGCACGAGGGCCCGTTCGAGCGCGACGTCGCCGATCTCGCCGTCGGCACGCACGGCGACCGTCCAGACGACCGCCGCCCGGACCACGTCGGGGAGCAGGCTGAGTGCTCCCTCGGAGAGCACGGGCGGGTGGAGCGGCACCCGCCCGTCGGGCAGGTAGACCGTCTGTCCGCGGCGACGGGCCTCGTCGTCGATCGCCCCGCCCAGCTGCACGGCTCCGCCGACGTCGGCGATCGCGTAGTGCACGACGAAGCCGTCCGCCGTCCGCTCGAGGTGCACGGCTTGGTCCAGGTCCATCGAGCCCGGAGGGTCGATCGTCACGAACGGGACCTCGGTGCGGTCGACGGAGGCCTGGGGACCTCGTGACGCCACCTGCTCCGCCTCGGCGAGGACCTCGGCCGGGAAGCGGTCGGTCTCGTCGGCCGGCGGGAGACCCAGGTGCGAGCGGAGCGCGTGGAAGTCGCGGACGGTCACGCGGTCGAGACTAGAGCGTGGGCGCGACGGGGACGAACCGCCGGGCGACGACCCCACCGGGCAGCTCGTCGTGGCCGGTCTCGACCAGCCGCACCGCGTCGGCGAGCCCCTCGAACAGGTACGGACCGTGGCCGACCACGACCGGGTGCACGACGAGCTGGTACTCGTCGATCAGACCCAGCCGGGCCAGCGCGAGCGGCAGCGTGACGCCACCGAGGGCGATGCCTCGACCGCCCTCCTCCTTGAGGCGACGCACGACGGCCACGAGGTCGTCGCCCGGCACCACCTCGGTGCTCCAGCCCGATGCCTCGAGGGTCGACGACACGACGACCTTGCGGACGTCGCCCACGACCTGCGCGAACGACTCCATCCAGGGCTCGACCCAGTCGCCGAGCCGACCCTGCTCGTCCGGTCGCCACGCCTCCATCAGCTGGTACGTGACCCTGCCGAACAGCGCGACGTCGTGGTCCGCGAGCCAGTCGGTGGCGTGCTGGTGCGTCTCGGGGGTGATGGAGAAGGCCGCTGCATGGTCCACGCAGCCGTCGAGCGAGACGTTGATCGAGTACCGGAGCGGTGGCATGCGTCAGCAAAGCACGAGCGCCGCCCGCCCGGAAGGGCGAGCGGCGCTCGGGAGAGCCTGAGCCTCAGTGCCGGATCGAGGCGGAGCCTCAGTGACCGTGCCCGGCGTGGGCGTCGGCCTCCTCCTCGGCGGGCTTGTCGACCACGAGCGTCTCGGTGGTGAGCAGCATCGCGGCGATCGACGCGGCGTTGGCCAGCGCGG
>JALRKU010000236.1 GCA_023254755.1 Aeromicrobium sp.
GTGCCCGACTTCGCCGGCAGCAGGCCCACCGCTGCGCGCAGCAGTGTGGTCTTGCCGGCGCCGTTGTGGCCCATGACGGCGACGGCGCCACCGGTGGGGACGACCAGGTCCGTGTCCCAGATGACGGTCGAGCGACCGTACCCGGTGCTCACACCCTTCAGCTCAAGCATCGTCGACCTCCACGTCTGCGGTTGCGGTGCGTCCCAGGTAGACCTCCTGGACGCGCTCGTCGGCCTGCACCTGCTCGATCGAGCCCTCGGCCAGGACCTTGCCCGCGTGCAGCACGGTGACGACGTCGGCGTAGGTCCGGACGAACTCCATGTCGTGCTCGATGACGATGATCGTCCGGTCGGGCGCGATGCGGCGCAGGAGCGCACCGGTCTCGGAGCGCTCCTCGGCGCTCATGCCCGCCACGGTCTCGTCGAGGAACATCACCTTCGCGTCCTGGACGAGCAGCATGCCGATCTCCAGCCACTGCTTCTCGCCGTGCGCGAGGCGGCCTGCCGGCAGGTCGGCGACCGACGTCAGACCGATCGTCTCGAGCGCGTCCTGGACGTACGACGGCACGCCCTTGCGGGCCCGACCCATGCGCCAGGCCGAGCGGTGGACGCCGCCGGCGATGTCGAGGTTCTGCAGGACCGTGAGCTCCTCGAAGACGGTCGCGGTCTGGAAGGTCCGCCCCACGCCGGCGCGGACGATCTCGTGCGACTTCATCGTCAGCAGGTCGCGGCCGGCGTAGGTCGCGGTGCCCGTGCCCCGCACCAACCCGGTCAGTGCGTCGACCAGCGTGGTCTTGCCCGCACCGTTCGGACCGATGAGGAAGTGGAGCCGGCCCTGCTCGAACGTCACGTCGACGTCCTGGTTGGCCTTGAAGCCGTCGAAGTCGACCGTGACCCCGGCGACCACCAGCGTCGTGTCAGCCATGGACCTTCACCTCCGTGGGGGGCTCGGTGACCGTCAGGCCGCGCAGCTCGGTGGTCTGCCGCGCGACGTCCTTGCGGAACCGCTTCAGCACGGAGGACAGGCCGCCGGGGATCAGCAGGATCACGACCACGAACAGGGCGCCCTGGAAGTAGGTCCACTCGTTGGGGAACCGCTCCGAGAGCGTCGACTGGCCGTAGCCGACCGCGAGCGCACCGAGCGCCGGCCCGAACAGCCCGGCCCGACCGCCCAGTGCGACGCCCGCGATGAACAGGATCGAGGCGGCGGCGTCGACGTCGGACGGCGAGATGATGCCGGCGATGGGGGCGAACATGGCGCCGCCCACGCTGGCCATCACCGCGGCGATCACGAACGCGATCAGCTTGATGTTGGCCGGGTCGTGACCCAGGAAGCGGACCCGCTCCTCGGCGTCGCGGGTGGCCACGAGCAGCTCACCGAAGCGGCTGCGGTTGATCTGCCACACGATGACCAGGCACACGATCAGCAGGCCCGCGGCGATGAGGTAGACCATCTTCTTGTTGACCGGGTCGTAGAGGCTGTAGCCGAAGAACGACGGGAAGTTGTTCAGCCCGTTGAAGCCTCCGGTCTGCTTGATGGTCGCGATCAGCAGCGTCGCGAACACGACCGCCAGGGCCTGGGTGAGGATCGCGAAGTAGGCGCCCTTGACGCGTCGCTTGAAGATCGCGAATCCCAGCAGCCCGGCGACCAGCGCGGGGACCAGGATGATCGCCGCGATCGTGATGACGGGGCTGCGGAACGGCTCCCACCACCACGGCATGCTGCCGTCGCCGTAGAGCTGCATGAAGTCGGGCACCTGGCCGGGACCGGCCGCCTCGAGCTTGAGGTGCATCGCCATGGCGTAGCCGCCGATGCCGAAGAACACGCCCTGGCCCATGACGAGCATGCCGCCGCGTCCCCAGGCCAGACCGATGCCGACGGCCACGATGGCCCAGCAGCAGTACTTGCCGAGGTTGTTCAGCCGGAACGGGCTGAGCATCGCCGGGGCGATGACCAGCAGGGCCAGCGCCAGGAGCGCGATGCCGAGCAGCGGCAGCCAGGGCTTGATCCTGGACGCTGCGGAAGTGCTGGTGCTCATGCGAGCCCCCTCGTGCGGACGGTGAACAGGCCTTGCGGCTTGACCTGCAGGAAGATCACGACCAGCGCGAAGACCAGGACCTGGGCCATGCTGCCGCTGAACCAGGAGGTCAGGTACTGGGTGAGGATGCCGACCGCGAACGCCGCGATCACCGTGCCCTTGAGCTGTCCGAGACCGCCCGCCACGACGACCAGGAACGCCGGGATGATGTACGCGGTGCCGAGGGTTGGGAACGTGCCCGAGATGAGGGCGACCGCGACGCCTCCGACGCCGGCGAGGCCCGAGCCGATGAAGAAGGTCATCCGGTCGACCCGCTTGGTGGAGATGCCGAGCGTCTCGGCGAGGTCGCGGTTCTGGACCGTGGCGCGGATCTGCCGGCCGAACGAGGTGTACTTCAGCACCGCGGCCAGCGCACCGAGCGCGAGAAGGGCGAGCACGATGGTGAACAGGCCACGGTAGGGCCAGTTGTAGCCGAAGACGCCGATGCTGCCGTCGAGCCAGCCGGGTGAGCTCACCGGGTCGCCCTGGGCGCCGAACACGTCCTTGGCCGCCTGCTGGAGGATCAGGCCGACCCCGACGGTGACCAGGAGCGTGTCGAGGGGTCGGTGGTACATGCGCGAGATGATGAAGAGCTCGAGCAGGAGCCCGAGCATCCCGGCGACGACGAACGCGACGGGCAGCGCGACCAGGATCGAGACGTCGGCGTTGCCGATGACCTGCTGGGTCAGGTACGCGGCGTAGGCGCCGGCCATGAGGAACTCGCCGTGGGCCATGTTGATGACCCCCATCTGGCCGAACGTGAGCGCCAGCCCCAGGGCGGCGATCAGCAGGATCGCCCCTGTCGCTGCCCCGGTCAGCAGCGGGGTGGTGAGGGAATCCATCGGTTCTCCGATCGACGGGTGGACCCGGGGGCCCCGCGGTGGCGGGGCCCCCGGTACTGCGACTTCAGCGGACGGGGGAGACGCAGCTCCCGGTCACTCCGCCGACGGGTTCCACCAGGAGTAGCCCTTGAGGAACGGGTCGGGCTCGATCGGCTCGTCGGACGACCAGACGACGTCGAACTGGTTGTCGGCGTTGATCTGTCCGATCAGGCCCGTCTTGGCGATGTGGTGGTTGTCGCCGTCGACCGTCACGGTGCCCTCGGGGGCGTCGAACGTGACGCCGTCCGAGACCTTGTTGATCGCGTCGACGTCGAACGACTCGGCCTTCTCGACCATCGCCTTGTACAGGTACAGCGAGGTGTAGGCCGCCTCCATCGGGTCGGACGTGGGCCGGTCCTTGCCGTACTTGTCCTGGAACGCCTTGATGAAGGTGTCGTTCTCCGGGCTCTTGACCGACTGGAAGTAGTTCCAGGCGGCGAACTGGCCGGTGACGTCCTTGCCCATGGCGGGCGCCTCCTCCTCCGCGATGGACACGGAGATGATCGGCGACGTCTTCGGGCTCAGGCCCTGCTCGTAGTAGGCCTTGATGAAGCCGACGTTCGACGAGCCGTTGATCGTGTTGAACACGAAGTCGGGCTTGGCCTGGACGATCTTGGCGACCTGCGTGCTCCAGTCGTCCTTGTCGAGCGGGACGTACTCCTCGCCGACGATCTTGATCCCGAGCTCCTTGGCGTACTGCTTGATGATCTTGTTCGCGGTGCGCGGGAAGACGTAGTCCGAGCCCGCGAGGAACAGGGTCTTGACGCCCTTGCTCTTGAGGAAGTCCATCGCGGGGATGATCTGCTGGTTGGTCGTGGCGCCGGTGTAGTAGATGTTCTTCGACGCCTCGAGGCCCTCGTACTGCACGGGGTAGAACAGCAGCCCGTTGTTGGCCTCGACGACCGGCAGCATCGCCTTGCGCGACGCCGAGGTCCATCCGCCGAACGTGGCGGCGACGCAGTCGCTCGTGATGAGCTTGCCGATCTTCTCGGCGAAGAGCGCCGGGTCGGACGCGCCGTCCTCCTCGACGATCTTGATCTGCTTGCCCAGGATGCCGCCGTCGGCGTTGATCTCCTCGGCGGCGAGCGTGAGCGAGTCACGGACGGTCTGCTCGGAGATGGCCATGGCGCCGGAGGTCGAGTTCAAGAATCCGAGCTTCACGGTGTCGCCCGAGGTGTCGACGCAGCTCTTGGCCGAGCCGGCCTCGTCCGATGACGAGCCGCACGCCGTGAGGGCGAGCGCGGCGGTCAGGACCGCCGCGGTGCCGGCGAGGAGCCGGCGACGTGAGTTCCTCACAAGTGTTCCCTTTCGATCAGGTGGGGGGCTGACGACGGTGCGCAGCCTGATGCGAGGACGCTATGGAGCGCATCGCTCATTTACTTTCATTTGGTATTAAATGTTCGTTAACGCCTCGCCGCCGTGGTGCCGCGGCGGCGCACCACGAGACGCATCAGGGCGAAGCAGGTCACGCAGCCGATGACGCCGGCGAGCGCGCCGGACAGCTGGTCGGCTCCGAGACCCCGCACGGCGTAGCCCGCGAGCGGGCCGTCGTGGAGCAGGCTCCCGGTGTCCTCGGTGCCGGCGAATCCGTGCAGCTGCGACACGAACGTCAGCCCGTCGGGCGAGCCGGACGCCGCGAGGCTCAGCGCCCCGGCCACGAGCAGGGTGACCACGCTCGCCGCCAGCGTGAAGGCGCGGGTGCTCATCGGGCTGCGGCCTCGCGAGCGACGGGGCGACCGGGCAGGGCGGCGTCTCGACGAGTCGCCAGCACGAGCGCGACGACGACCGCGGTGACGATCCCCTCGCCGACGCCGATGAGGGAGTGCCACCTGATCATCGAGGCCGCCAGGTCGTCGAGCGGCACGTCGACGTGACCGCCGGCGGCGTACAGCCCGGTGAAGGTCACGGCCGACGCGACGACCGAGGCGAGCGCGCCGAGACCGGCACCGATCGCCACGGCGGCGTCGGACCGGGCGAACCGCAGGACCGCGCGGTGCACCGCCCAGCCGACCCAGACGCCGACGAGCGCCATCAGGACGACGTTGGTGCCCAGGGCCGTGATGCCACCGTCGGCGAACACCACCGCCTGCACCAGCAGCACCGCGGAGAGGCACAGCGTGGCCGTGGCGGGACCGACGAGCACCGCGGCGAGAGCGCCGCCCATCACGTGGCCGCTGATCCCGGCCGCGATCGGGACGTTGACCATCTGGGCCGCGAACACGAACGACGTCACGAGGGCGGCCATCGGCACGCCGTCGTCGCCCAGCTCGCGCCTCGACGCCCGGTGGGCGAGGGCCACCCCCGCGACCGCGACGGCGCCGGTGACGGCACAGGTCGGGCTGGACAGGAATCCGTCGGGAACGTGCATCGGGTCCTCCAAGGAACGGCCTCGGAGGGCGTTCCCCGAGTGCCCCGACGACGCTACGGACGGCGCGTTTCGCTCACAGGTTCCCGTCGTTACATATTGATTTCATTTGGAAGTAACGAAGGACCGAGCGGTGCCACCCTCGAGACGGACGCGTCCTGTGCAGGTGGCGCCTTGGCTCGTCCGCGGGGGCCGATCCCTCGCGACGCTAGTCCTCCTGGTTCTGCGCGTCCTTCATGCCGGAGGAGATCAGGTCCATCACGCCGGAGTCGGCCAGCGTCGTGGCGTCGCCGACCTCGCGGTTCTCGGCGACGTCGCGCAGCAGCCGTCGCATGA
>JALRKU010000241.1 GCA_023254755.1 Aeromicrobium sp.
CGCTCGCCTTCGTGAGGTTGCGGAACATGCCGCCGCCCGGGATGAAGATGTCCTTCTGCGTCGGCAGGTCGGCGCCGCCGGACTCGACCAGGTTGATCGTGGGCAGGCCGTTCTCGCGGGCGATCTGCGCCGCACGGAACGACTTGCGCAGCGTGCTCGGGTTCGACGTGCCGCCCTTGACCGTCGGCTCGTTCGCGACGACCAGGCACTCGACGCCCTCGACGACGCCGATGCCGGTGACGATCGACCCGCCGACCGGGAAGTCGGTGCCCCAGGCCGCGAGGCTCGACAGCTCGAGGAACGGGCTGTCGGGATCGAGGAGCAGCTCGATGCGCTCGCGCGCCGTGAGCTTGCCGCGCGCGTGGTGCCGCTCGGTGTACCTCGCGCCGGCCTCGAGCGCCTTGGCGTGCTGCGCCGCCAGGTCGTCGACCCGCTCCAGCATCGCCGTGCGGTTCGAGACGTACTGCTCGGCGGTGGTGTCGACCGCGGTCCTCATCGTGTCTCCTCTAGTAGCCCAGCAGCTTGGCTGCCAGGTCCTTCATGACCTCGGTGGCGCCACCGCCGATGCCGAGGATGCGGGCGTCGCGGTAGTGCCGGTCGATCTCGGACTCGCGCATGTAGCCCATGCCCCCGAAGATCTGGACGGCCTCGTTCACGACCCACTCGACGCACGCGACCGACTGGTTCTTGGCCACGACCGCGTCGAGGATCAGCGACGGATCGGTCTTGGGCGTCTCGAGCGACCGCTCGAGCGCGCGGCGGGTGAGCTCACGAGCCGCAGCGGTGCGCGAGTGCATCTCGACGAGCTTGTGCCGGATGACCTGGCGCGCGATCAGCGGCCTGCCGAACGTGTCGCGCTCGCGGGCGTAGGCGACGGCGAGGTCGAGCGCGCGCTGCGCCGTGGCGTAGGACTGCACCGCCAGGCCCAGCCGCTCGCCGACGAACTGCTGCATCACGAGGTAGAACCCGCCGTTCTCCTCGCCGACCAGGTTCTCGACCGGCACGCGGACGTCGTCGAAGGCGAGCTCGGCGGTGTCGGAGCAGTGCCACCCCATCTTGCGCAGGCTCCGGCTGACCGTGAAGCCCGGCGTGTCCTTGTCGATGACGAGCAGGGAGATCCCGGCGTGGCCGTCGCCCCCGGTGCGCACCGCGGTGGTGACGAAGTCGGCGCGGACGCCGCTGGTGATGAACGTCTTGGCACCGTTGACGACGTAGTGGTCGCCGTCGCGCACGGCGCGGGTGCGCAGGTTGGCGACGTCGGACCCGCCGCCCGGCTCGGTGACGCCCAGCGAGCCGATCGTCTCACCGGCCAGCGTGGGCCGCACGTACCGGTCGATCAAGGCAGGGTCGCCCGCGTCGATGACGTGCGGCAGCGCGATCGAGTGGGTGAACAGGCTGGCCTGCAGCCCGGTCGAGCCGCCCGCGGCGAGCATCGCCTCGGTGACGGTGCACATGTCGATCGCGTCGCCCCCGTCGCCGCCGACCTCCTCGGGGTACCCGATCGCGAGGAAGCCGGCCTTCGCGGTGTCGGCGTGCAGCTCGCGCGGCAGCCGTCCGTCGTCCTCCCACTGCGGCAGGTGCGGGACGATCCGGTCGCGGGTGAAGTCCTCGACGGCCGTGCGGAGGGCCTGCCGCTCGGGCGTGTCCCACACGGTGCTGAGGGTGGTGGTCATGCGAACAGCTCCTCAGGAATGTCGACATGTCGAGAACGCAGCCACTCACCGACCGCCTTGGCCTGCGGGTCGAAGCGGGTCGACGACGCGACGCCCTCGCCGAGCAGGCCGTGGATCACGACGTTGAGGCCGCCCAGGTTGGGCAGCGGGTGGATCTCGACGTCGAGGTCGGCCGCCTCCGGCAGCAGCGCCCGGACGGTCTCGGCGTCGAGCAGCCCGAGCAGCCAGTCGACCGCGAGATCGCGGCGGGGGTGGTCGGCCGGGATCCACACCCCGACGTTGGCGTCGCCGCCCTTGTCCCCCGACCTCGCGTACGCCACCTCCCCGAGCGGACGGCGGGCGAAGCTGCCGAACCTCGCGGCGCCCTCCACCGGCTCGGCGTCTCCACCAGGTGCAGGGCTCCGCTCGTCTCGCGGGTCGGGCGGGGGGATCGGGGTGGTGGTGCCGTCGGGGACGAGCCGGACGCGATGGGGCACCTCGCCCTGGTCGACGTACGCGGCACGGTAAACGCCGACGGGTGAGGCGCCGCCCGGCGGGCGGGTCACGTAGAAGCCGGGGTACGAGGCGAGGGCCACCTGGATGACCGCGTCGCTGAACGGACGGCCCACGGGTCCGGCCTCCGCCGCCCGGGCGTCGCAGCGCAGGATCGCCGACGCCTGCGCCTGCGTCGGCGGGTCGACGACGTCGGTGCGGTCGAGGTGCCACTCCAGCGTGACCGCGGGGTCGACGGCCGACTCGACCTGCGCACGCACCCAGGCCGCCTTCTGCTCGATCTGCAGACCGGTGAGCACGAGCTCGACGGTGTTCCGGAACCCGCTCAAGGTGTTGAGGCACACCTTCGTGGTGGACGGCGGGGCGCTGCCGGTGACGCCGCTGATCAGCACGCGGTCGGGCTCCTGCTGCGTGAGCGTCATGGTGTCGAGCCGCACCGTCACGTCCGGGTTGAGGTACTCGGGACCCTGGATCTCGTACATCAGCTGCGCCGTGACGGTGTCGACGGTGACCGCTCCGCCGGTGCCTTCGTGCTTGCCGATGACGGACGACCCGTCGGCGGCCACCTCGGCCCACGGGAAGCCGAGCGGCGCCGACAGGTCGAGCGACTCGAATCCCGCGAAGTTGCCGCCCGTGGCCTGCGTGCCGCACTCGATCACGTGGCCGGCGACGACCGCGCCCGCCAGCTCGTCGAACGCGTCGCGTCCCCAGCCGTGGTGCGCGATCGCGGGTCCCAGCACGACCGACGCGTCGGTCACCCGGCCGGTCACCACCACGTCGGCGCCCTGGCGCAGCGCCTCGGCGATGCCGAACGCGCCGAGGTAGGCGTTGGCGGTGAGCACGCCGCCGAAGCCGAGCTCGTCGGCGCGCGCCCGCAGGTCGTCACCGTCGACGAACGCGACGGCGACGTCGAGACCCTGCTCGGCCGCGACCCGGTGCAGCGCCTCCGCGAGACCGGCGGGGTTGAGTCCGCCGGCGTTCGTGACGATCCGGACGCCCTTGTCCTTCGCCAGCGCGAGGCAGTCCTGCGCCTGGCGCAGGAAGGTCTTGGCGTAGCCGAGGGTCGGGTCCTTGAGCTGGTCGCGGCCGAGGATGAGCATCGTGAGCTCGGCCAGGTAGTCGCCGGTGAGGTAGTCGAGGTCGCCGCCCTCGAGCATCTCGCGCATCGCCGACAGGCGGTCGCCGTAGTAGCCGGAGCAGTTGCCGATCCGGACCGGCCCCGTCGTGTCCGAAACGGTCGCCTCCTGGCTGGTCATCGGTCCTCCAGACGTCGGGGGTCGTCGCCGGGCTGCCCCGCGAACGCCTGCACGACGTCGAGCCAGTGGTCGGCCGACGTCCCCTCGGCCCGCACGTCGACGTCGTCGCGGTGACGGCGCCGGGTCGCGAGCAGCGCGA
>JALRKU010000296.1 GCA_023254755.1 Aeromicrobium sp.
AATGGAAGCAGGATATTTCCACCCCGATAGGGGCTACTGGCAGGTCATTGAGAAGGCCGGATATGAACCACCGGAGGGGGCAGTCGAGGTTCCCCTAAAGCCTTCCGGCGACCATCATTGGCAGGACGGGGCTTGGGTCTATGTCGAGCCACCCGTTGTTCCTCTGCCCGTTGATCCGCTTTTTGAAGCACTAGACCTTATCGTTGCCGCGCTCAATCCAGCCAGTCGCGCTCAGATCGACGCGAAGCTGCAAGAGGCTCGCGCAAAAAGGGGAGTGGCCTAACGATGCAGCAAGACGAGGCCAATTTTTTCCATAAAGGAACTGAGATCTGGATTTTGATTGTGGTCCTGACCGTTTACCTGATCCACAGATCCGAGCACTTGTCGTGGCCGAAGCGGATTATGAACGCCTTGGTCGCCGCTGGCCTCGCCGTTGCGTTGGGTGATGCTCTAGGAGATCGGATCGGCAGCGACGTTTGGGCGACCATGTTGATCATGCTGATTGGCCAAACGTTCCTCGATGCCTTTGTCTCTGCCTTCACCGAGGGTGATTTTTTGAAATCGACCATACGCCAATGGGCGCGCAAGCTCGAGAAGGCCGGCTGCCACGTGGTCTACGGACTGGTCGGCCTCAAGACGCACTGCAAGCTCGCGCTGGTCGTCCGCGACGAGCCCGAGGGCCTGCGCCGCTACGCCCACATCGGCACCGGCAACTACAACCCGAAGACCGCGCGCCTCTACGAGGACTTCGGCCTCCTGACGTCCGACCCGTCGATCACCGGCGACCTGACCCGGCTGTTCAACAACCTGTCGGGGTACGCCCAGGACCTGTCCTACGACCGGTTGATGGTGGCTCCGAGCGGTCTGCGCGCGGGCCTGGTCGAGCGGATCGAGCACGAGATCGAGCACCACCGCGCCGGCCGGCCCGCGCACATCCGGATCAAGGTGAACTCGATCGTCGACGAAGTCGTCGTCGACAAGCTGTACGAGGCGTCGCGCGCCGGGGTGCCGGTCGACCTGGTCGTCCGCGGCATCTGCACGCTCCGCCCCGGCGTGCCGGGCCTCAGCGAGAACGTGCGCGTCACGAGCGTGCTCGGCCGCTTCCTCGAGCACAGCCGCGTCTACTGCTTCACCAACGGTGGCGACCCCGAGGCGTGGATCGGGTCGGCCGACCTCATGCACCGCAACCTCGACCGTCGCGTGGAGGTGCTGGTCAAGGTGCCCGACACCGAGCACGTCGCGGCGCTCGGCGACCTGCTCGCGGTGATGTCCGACGACGACACCCGGTCGTGGCGCCTCGCCCCCGACGGCGCGTGGCACCGCAACGAAGGCACCCTCGACGTCCAGGAGATGCTGATCAAGAAGGCCCGCGAGCGCCGGTCGCGCTGAGCGACAGGCCAGCAGAGGCCGGTCAGGACCTCGGCACCGCGCACCCGGCGAACACCACGGGACCCACGTCGGACATCAGGTCCTCGGTGTCGTCGGTGGTGGCGAGGTCGAGCAGCACCGCGGAGCCGTCGACCGTGGCCCTGAGGTCGACCAGCTGCTCGGCCACCGCGCCGCCGCGGCCGATGAAGGGCCCCCGGGTCAGGGCCTCGCGGACCAGGGCCTGCTCGCGCGCGACGGAGGGCGTCGCGAACGCCGTGCCGAAGGCCAGCCGCCGCTCGGGACGGTCGACGATCGCCCGCAGGCCCCACACCGGATCGACCAGCCGGCTGTTCTGCGCCTCCACCCGCCGCACGGCGGTGGCCTCGTCGCCCTCCACGCGGTCCTCGGCACAGAGCGCCTCGCGGCGCTGCAGCCAGAACGCGTCGGCGTCGCGGACGCCGTCGAGCAGGTCCCTGACCCGCGGGTCGGCGAGCAGCGAGCGCTCGCGGCCGCGCACCGTCGCCACGGTCGCGGTGAGGGCCTCGGCGGTCTCCCCGGCGACCAGCACGTGCTGCGCGCGCAGGACCCTGACGTGCGCGAACGTGGCGGCGAAGGACGACGACGCGCCCGACGCGTCCTTGATCCGCCAGCCGGAGCCGTCGCGGTCGGCGACGGAACCGAACGCCTCGTCCACCTCTCCCGCGTCGAGGTCACCCAGGCCGAGCACCACGACGCCCCCCTCGGGCGTGCGGGCGTAGGTCTCCCAGCCGAGGTCGGTGACGCTCCACCCGAACCGTTCGCGCAGCTCGTCGTCGAGCGGTGCCACGACGGATCGGGTCGAGAGGTCCCGCAGCACGGCGTCGTCGACCGACCCGGGCAGCCGCTGCCACACCGTGACGTCGACCGTGCCGGCGCCGAGCGGCACCGCGTCGACGGCAGCCGTCACCGGACCTCGGCCGTCTGCGCCGTCACGCGTGACGGCCCACGCAGCGGCGACCGAGCCGACCGCCACGGCGGCCGCGACCAGACCCGTCAGCGCACGTCGCACCTCGGCCACACCTCCGTCACCCGTCGTCCACGTCCTGCGTGGACAATACGGGGCATGGCAGGTGAACGGGTCACGACGGCGGCCGGTGGGATCGTGTGGCGTCGCCGCCAGGTCGACACGCGATCCGGGCGGCCGGGCGTGGAGGTGCTGGTGATCCACCGCCCCTCCTACGACGACTGGACCTTCCCCAAGGGCAAGTCCGACCGTGGCGAGACGCTGCAGCGCACCGCCGTCCGCGAGATCCACGAGGAGACCGGCCTGCGCGTGCGGCTGGGCCACCCGCTCACCCGGGTCGACTACCGCGTGTCGTCCGGCCGCAAGGAGGTCTCGTACTGGATGGCCCGGGTGATCGAGGGCGACACGTCGGCCTTCCGCCCGAACCAGGAGGTCGACGAGCTGCGCTGGGTCCGCCCGCGCGAGGCGGCGCGCCTGCTGAGCTACGCCCACGACCGCGACCTGCTCGAGGAGTTCCGCGGTCTGCGCGACCACGACGCCCACCGCACGCGCACGCTCGTCGTCCTGCGGCACGCCAAGGCACGGTCGCGGTCGTCGTTCACCGGTGACGACGTCGACCGCCCCCTGGTGCAGGCCGGCGTGACCCGGGCTTGCGAGCTGGTCGACCTGCTCGACGCCTACGGCGTCCGCCGCGTCGTCACGAGTCCCGCGCTGCGCTGCGCCCAGACGGTCGAGCCGTACGCGCACTCGATCAGCACGTTCCTCGAGATCGACGACCGGCTGTCGGAGGACACCACCCACCGCCAGGTGGATCGCGCCGTGCGTGCCGTGATCGACCGCAAGCCGCCGGTCGTCGTCTGCAGCCACCGGCCCACGCTGCCGTGGGTGTTCGACGCGCTCGACCTCGAGCCGGTCGACCTGAGCCCCGGCGAGGGCGTCGTGGTCCACCACCGCAAGGGCGCCGTGGTCGCGATCGAGCCGCTCTGAACCTGGCACCTCCCCTCCCGCGGGCCCCACCCGCTTGCGTGCGATCCACGTCACGTTCACCCCGGAACGCTGGGCGATCGGCACATTCGTTGCCCCACCGTTCACCCCTCGTTCACCACAGTCGGACCCTTCGGTCAACTCGGACTGGTGTCGTCAGCGCTGTCAAACACCAGTCCCGAAGGGATTCCCCCGTGAACCGCAAGACTCTGCGTGCCGCTGCTCCCGCCGCGGCCGTTCTCTCCCTGACGCTCGCCGCCTGTGGCGCGGCGAACGAGGACACCGGCTCGGACTCGGAGACCAGCTCCTCGCTGACCGGCACCCTCAACGGTGGCGGTGCCAGCTCGCAGGAGGCTGCTGTCGCCGCGTGGAAGGCCGGCTTCCAGACCGCCAACCCCGACGTCACCGTGAACTACGACCCCGCCGGTTCGGGCGCGGGCCGTGAGCAGTTCATCTCCGGTGGCCTCACGTTCGCCGGCTCCGACGCCTACCTCGACGACGACGAGCTCGCGGCGGCCAAGAAGCAGTGCGCCAGCGACATCGTCGAGGTGCCCGTCTACGTCAGCCCGATCGCCGTCATCTTCAACCTCGAGGGCGTCGACGAGCTGAAGCTGTCGCCGAAGACGATCGGCGCGATCTTCGAGGGCACCATCACGAAGTGGAACGACCCGGCCATCGCGGCCGACAACGAGGGCGTCGAGCTGCCCGACACCGCGATCACCGCGGTGCACCGCTCGGACGACTCGGGCACCACCAAGAACTTCACCAACTACCTGGACGCCGCGTCCGAGGGTGGCTGGACCGGTGGCGAGGTCGAGAC
>JALRKU010000304.1 GCA_023254755.1 Aeromicrobium sp.
GCCGCGCAGTCCGTGATCGCCGGCCG
This sequence comes from Aeromicrobium sp., assembly GCA_023254755.1. GTDB lineage: Bacteria > Actinomycetota > Actinomycetes > Propionibacteriales > Nocardioidaceae > Aeromicrobium. Next base: position 27 of record JALRKU010000304.1, read on the forward strand.
TACCGCGATCGTCGTCGCGCACCGGCTGTCCCAGGCCGCGGCGGCCGACCGCGTCGTCGTGCTGGAGCACGGCACGATCGTCGAGGACGGCCCGCACGCGGACCTGGTCGCCGCCGACGGCCGCTACGCCACGCTGTGGCGGGCCTGGTCCTCGCCCGTCTGAACGGCGGCCGTCGTGGCACAGTGAGGACCGTGAACGCCGCGACTCCCCGCCAGGCCGAGCTGACCCCTGTCGTGACCGATGCCGACACCGCCGCGGCGCTGGGGTCCGGCGACCTGCCGGTCCTCGCGACGCCGCGACTGCTCGCGTGGTGCGAGGCCGCCACGTGCGCCACCCTCGAGCTCGAGGACTCCCGCACGAGCGTCGGAACCCGTGTCGAGATCGAGCACGTCGCGGCCAGTCCCGTCGGGGCGCGCGTGACGACCCAGGCCGAGGTGGTCCACGAGGACGGGCGGCTGGTCACCTTCCGGGTCAACGCACGCGACGCCGAACGTGGCACCCTGCTCGCCCACGGCGAGGTGCGCCGCGTCGTCGTCGACCGTGAGCGGTTCCTGTCACGCCTGCCCTGAGCGGTGCCGCTGCGCACCCTCGTGAGAGACTGGCGCGTAGTCGACCGAGGAGAACATCATGGGCAAGACCGGCCGCAAGCGCCGCGCGCGTCGCAAGAAGGGCGCGAACCACGGCAAGCGCCCCAACGCGTGACGCATCCGCGCACCAAGCACCGAAGCCCCCGCCGAGGCGGGGGCTTCGTCGTGCGGGGGCGGCGCCGGCTCAGCCGCGCCGCTCGCTGATGCGCAGCTGCTCGCTGATCTGCACCTGGTCGCCCTGCTGGACGCGCACCTGCACGGTGCGGATCGACAGGAGGACCTTGTCACGCAGCGGCTCGGGCGCGACCTCCGAGCACGAGCGCGACACCAGACCCTTGACGATGCGCTCGAGGTCGTACTCGGTGAGGCACTCCGAGCACTCCTCGATGTGCGCCTGGATCTCGTCGCCGCTCGCGGTGTCGATCTCGTGGTCGAGGAACAGGTAGAGGTTCTCGAGGGCCTTCTCGCAGTCGGGGCCGTCGCACGTCATGCGGGATCACCCGCTCCCTGCACGGCCATGCCGCGGTCACGGGCGTAGTCCGACAGCAGCTCGCGCAGCTGACGTCGCCCACGGTGCAGACGCGACATCACGGTGCCGATCGGCGTGTCCATGATCTCGGCGATCTCCTTGTACGGGAAGCCCTCGACGTCGGCGAGGTAGACCGCATACCGGAAGTCCTCCGGGAGCTGCTGCAGCGCGTCCTTGACGTCGGAGTCCGGCAGGTGCTCGAGCGCCTCCATCTCGGCCGACTTCAGCCCGCTGGAGGAGTGCGACTCGGCGGCCGCGATCTGCCAGTCCTCGATCTCGTCGGTGACCTGCTGCGGCTGCCGCTGCTTCTTGCGGTACGAGTTGATGTAGGTGTTCGTGAGGATGCGGTACAGCCACGCCTTGAGGTTGGTGCCGGGCTTGAACTGGTGGAACGCGCCGTACGCCTTGGCGTACGTCTCCTGCACGAGGTCCTCGGCGTCGTGGGGGCTGCGCGTCATGCGCAGCGCGGCCGAGTAGAGCTGGTCGAGGTACTGCAGCGCATCGGCCTCGAAGCGCGCGCTGCGCTGCTCCGGGGTCTCGTCGTCGAGGTCGACGACCGGTGTGGGGTCTTCGCCGTCGTGGGTCATCACCCTCGAGCCTACTCCCGCCCGCAGACGGCTGCCGTCCGGCGTGATGACGATGCGACCGCCGGCCACCGCGTCACGACGCTCCTTGCATGCTGCTGACATCCACGTCCTCCTTCGAGGTCGTCAACGCCGACCGGACAGGGCCTATTCCGCCCCGTCGTCGTGCCCCCCGTCGTCCTCCCCCGCGTCGGGGTGGGTCGCGACCGGGTCGAGCAGCTCGGGCCCGTTGTTGCGGACGTTGTTGACCGCGGTGGCCACGGGGTAGGCGTCGAGCCGACCGGGCGCGGCCGGAGTGAGCAGCTCGAGGAGCTCGCCGGTGGGGCGGGGTGCCGGGTCGAGCCAGTCGTCCCAGGCCTCGGGCGCGACCATCAGCGGCATGCGGTCGTGCAGGTGGCCCAGCGAGTCCTCGGCCGACGTCGTGATGATCGTGTAGCTGAGCAGCCACTCGTCGGTGCTGGGGTCCTTCCAGAACTCGTGCAGTCCGGCCATCGCCATGACCGAGCCGTCGCGCGGGCGGATGAAGAACGGCTGCTTGCGCGGCTTGCCCTTGGCGTCGAGGTCGTCGGTCGCGTACCACTCGAAGTAGCCGTCGGCCGGGACGAGGGTGCGTCGCGACGCGAAGGCCCGCCGGAAGGCGGGCTTCTCGGCCAGGGTCTCGGACCGCGCGTTGATCAGGCGGTTGCCGATCTTGGGGTCCTTGGCCCACGACGGGACGAGGCCCCAGCGGGCCACCGTGAGCTCGCGCTGCGCCGGGGCGTCGGGCGCGAGGTCGTCGGGGCGACGGCCGATGACGATCGGCGCAGTCTTGGTCGGCGCGAGGTTGTAGTCGGGCTCGAGCTCGCCGTCGATCGCGACGAGGTCGGCCTCGAAGGCCTGGTTCAGGCCGGCCGTGGTGCGCGTGGTGGCGTAGCGACCGCACATGACGCCAGCGTGCCACAGGCCACCGACACCCGTGGACCACCGATCAGGACGTCAGCTCGGCCATCAGGTGCAGGACGTCGTCCTGGTCCGGCGGCAGCTCCTCGACCCACGTGCGGAGCGGCCCGACGTCGTCCCCGAGGTCGCGCCTCAGCACGAGCCCCACGAGGTGCATCGTCAGGTCGTCGACCTCGACGCGCTCGGCCAGCACCGCGAACCGCCGCGGCGACAGCGCAGCGACGGTCTCGTCGCCCGCGAACACCGACCGCAGCGCCTCGGCCACGTCGAGCGCGCGCAGCTGCGCCTCCAGCTCGTGACCGAGCGGCGGCCGCGACAGCTCCACGACGACCAGGACGTGGTGGCGTGCGGCGCGGGCCCCCGCCCCCGCCCCCC
>JALRKU010000428.1 GCA_023254755.1 Aeromicrobium sp.
GCGATCACCTTGTTGCACTTGGCGCGCATCACGGCGGCTGCGGCGGCATATTCGTCGACCGTCTCGCCCCGCGTGCGCAGCGCCATCAAAAGGCCGCCGATCTGGCTCGGCGTGGCATCGCCTTCGAACAGGATTTCAAAGGCCTGTTCGGCCTGCGCACCGAGGTCACCGAGCTCGACGGCACCGGCAACGTCCGCGGCACCGGCGAGTTCATCGACTGGCCCGTGCAGGCGGTCTACCGCGCGATCGGCTACTACTCCGACAACCTCTCGGGCCTGCCGTTCGACCAGGTCCACGGCGTCGTGCCGAACGACGGCGGCCGCGTGCTGGAGATCGACGGCACGCCACTGCCCGGCGCCTACGTCACCGGCTGGATCAAGCGCGGCCCGGTCGGCCTCATCGGCCACACCAAGTCCGACGCCGCCGAGACCATCCGCCTGCTGCTGGAGGACCTCGACACCCTCCAGGCCCCCGAGCACTCCGAGCGCGAGGCGTTCGACCGCTACCTCGACAGCCAGGGCGTCGACTACACCACGTGGGAGGGCTGGGTGAAGCTCGACGAGCACGAGCGCGCCCTCGGCGAGGCCCACGAGGTCGACCGCGAGCGCGTCAAGGTCGTGTCGCGCGACGAGATGGTCAAGGTCGCCCGGTCCTGATCCACCCGGTCCTCACGAGGCCCCCGCACCGTCCGGTGCGGGGGCCTCGTGCTTGACGACCTCGCGCGGGTCTCGTCGACGCGACCCGGCGTCGCCCGAGCCGGCCATCTCGATCGCCGGACGTCGGTCAGAGACCCTCGGGCCGCACCGCGGGACGGTCGACCAGGTCGGGCAGGTCGGCCGGGACGGTCATCGGGAACGACGGCGGCCGCTTCTCGAAGAACGACGTGATGCCCTCGACGAGGTCCTGGCTCGCGAAGCGCTCGGCGAGCGCTCGGGACTCCGCCGCGTGGGCCTCCCACGGCGACGCGACCTCCAGGCCACGCCACAGCATCAGCCGTGACAGCGCGACGGAGACGGGCGACGTGGTCGAGGCGACCTCGGCCGCGATCTCCTGGGCCTTGGCCTCGACCTGGTCGTCGGGCACGACGTGGTTGGCCAGCCCCGAGGACAGCGCCTCGTCCGAGCCCACGAGCCGCCCGGTGACGACCCACTCCATCGCCTTGCCCGGCGGAACGATCCGCGGCAGGTACCAGGTGGACGCCGCCTCCGGCACGAGCGCGCGACGGTTGAACACGAAGCCGTAGCGCGTGGACTCGCCCACGACCCGCACGTCCATCGGCAGCGTCATCGTCGCGCCGATGCCGACCGCCGAGCCCTGCACCGCGCCGATGACCGGCTTGAGCGACTGGGCGATCGCGAGCGCCGCGAAGCCGCCCGAGTCGCGCTCGACCCCGGTGATGTCGCCAGCGGTCTCGGCGAAGTCGTCGCCCTCACCGAGCCGCCCGGACATCGCGGCCTCGAGATCTGCTCCGGCGCAGAAGTGGCCACCGGACCCGGTGATCACGACGGCACGGACGGCGTCGTCGGCGTTGGCCGCCTCGATCGCCGTCGCGATGTCGAGCGCCATCTGGCGCGTGAACGTGTTGCGCTTCTCGGGGCGGTTGAAACGGACGGTCGCGACGTGGTCGGCGACGTCGTAGTCGAGGTTGGCGAGTCGAAGACTCTCGCTCATGGCCTGCTCCTGTCGTGCGGTTCGCACCGACGGTACCGCAAAACGGTCAGTGCTGACTGGTCGCTCCGACCGGTCGTGCCGACGACGGTCAGCCGTCGGCGCGCAGCACCTGCACGTGGCACGTCGAGCCCTCGGCGGGGATCTTCTCCAGCCGGAACTCGGTCGACCCACCGGCCGCGACGTCGGCGAGCGTGCGCGTGGACGCGTCGCGGTCGGACCCGTCGGCGGGTCCGACGTAGACCGTGACCCGGAACGTCGCGGCACTCTTGCCGCCGTTCGCGACGACGCCGGTCGCGGCCCAGCCCGACGAGATCTTCTCGCACCGGAACCGCGAGAGCGCCTCGGGTGCCGGGGTTCCCGCGGGCTCGTCGGCCGGCGGCGTGGGGTCGGCCGTCCCCTGGGTCGCCTTCGGCGTCGTGGCGGTCGGACTCGAGGCCGGGTCGGGGTCCGACCCGGTGCCGCAGGCGGTCAGGACGAGCAGTGCGGCGCCGGCGATCGCGGAAAGGGCGTGCGAACGAGGAGCCACGTCTCCCATCCCACCACGCACGGCGTCGGCATCGTCGCCGACACGACGGTCAGTGCTCGAGGGCGCGACGGACGGTGTCGGCGACCTCGGCGGCACTGCGGCGCGACTGGACGACCACGACCGACGTGGTGGTCTCGACGTCGCCGGTCGCCTGCGCCAGCACGTACGACATCGCGTGGTCGAGCGCCGCCTCCGGATCGGTGACGTCACCGCGCAGCCAGCCACGCAGGACGTGGTTGTGCGCCGCGACGACGCCCGCCGCCACCAGCTCGGCACGCAGGCCGGCGTCGGCGTCGTCCCATCGGTCACGCAGCCGGCCGGCGAAGAGCCGCTGGTACTGCCGCTGGCCCGCGAGCTCGCGGTCGCGCAGGGCCGGGACCGAGGTGATGAGCCGATAGCGCTGGCGCGCCCGGTCGCCCTCCCCGACGTAGTGCCTCAGCACGATCCGTGCGGCTTCGACGACCGCCAGGTCGATCGTGGCGGTCGCGGCCGCGTCGAGGCGGGCGGCGATCCGGTCGAGCAGCCCGTCGTGGGCCGGGAAGATCACCGCCTCCTTCGAGCCGTAGTGGCGGAAGAACGTGGTCCGACCGACCCCGGCGCGTGCGGCGATGTCGTCGACCGTGGTGTCGTCGTAGCCACGCTCCTCGAACAGCGCGAAAGCGGCCTCGACCAGCCGCTCGGCGGCGGGAGCCACAGCGTCGGTCGTCATCGTCACCTCGGCGGGATCGGTTACTTGGCAGTACGTCGTACCGCACCTAGGGTACTGAGTACCAGACGAGCGTGAAGCTCGACGGTGCCTACCGAGAGGATGACATGAGCGGGATCGATCGGGTCGGAGTCATCGGCGGAGGCCTGATGGGCTCCGGCATCGTCGAGGTGGTCGCCCGCGCGGGCGGCGACGTCGTCAACGTCGAGATCTCGGCCGACGCGGCCAAGGCCGCCGAGCAGCGCGTCCGGGGATCGATCGACCGCGCGGTGTCCCGCGGCAAGCTCGAGGAGGCCGAGGCAGCGGCGGTGCTCGAGCGGATCCGCTTCACCGACGACCTCGAGGCCCTCGCCGATCGCGACCTCGTCGTCGAGGCCGCCAGCGAGGACGAGACCACCAAGCTCGACCTGTTCCGCCGCGTCGGCGCCCTGCTGGATTCCGACGACGCGATCCTCGCGTCGAACACCTCGTCGATCCCCATCGTGAAGCTCGGCGCCGCGTCGGGTCGTGCCGACCACGTGATGGGCGTGCACTTCTTCAACCCTGCGCCCATCATGCAGCTCGTCGAGCTCATCCCGTCGCTCACCACGGCGCCGACCACCCTGGACCGGATGCGCTCGTGGGTCACCGACACGCTCGGCAAGAAGCCGATCGACGCGACTGACCGGGCTGGCTTCGTCGTCAACTCCCTGCTGGTGCCCTACCTGCTGTCGGCGATCCGGATGTACGAGGCCGGCTACGCCTCGGCGGCAGACATCGACCGCGGCATGGTGCTCGGCTGCGGCCACCCGATGGGCCCCTTGGCGCTGTCCGACCTCATCGGCCTCGACACCGTGCGCGCGATCGGCGTCTCGA
>JALRKU010000025.1 GCA_023254755.1 Aeromicrobium sp.
CTCGCCGGCTACCGCGTCCGGACCGCTGCGCCGACGCACGTCTCCTACCGCGGTCTCGACGTCTACGGGATGGGGTCGTCGTCCTCGGGCGGCGTCGCCGTCGGCGAGGCGCTCAACATCCTCGAGCGCTTCCGGCTCGGCGGCGGCGACCGGACGGCGAGGTCCCTCCACCTGTTCCTCGAGGCCTCGGCCCGGGCGTTCGCCGACCGCGGTGCGTACGTCGGCGATCCGGCGTTCGTGCAGGTCCCGACCGCGACCCTGCTCAGCCAGCGCTTCGCGGACTCCCGCGCCTGCACGATCGACCCGGCGGCGGCGACACCCAAGCCCGTGCCCGCGGGAGCCCTCGACGGCACCTGTCGACCCGCGGCGAGCACCGAGCGAGCGGACACCGAGAACGTCTCGACGACCCACCTGTCGGTGGTCGACCGGTGGGGCAACGCCGCGGCGTACACGCTCACGATCGAGCAGACGGGAGGCTCGGCGATGACGGTGCCGGGTCGCGGCTTCCTGCTCAACAACGAGCTGACCGACTTCACGACCGTCTACGACCCCAAGGACCCGAACCGGATCGCCCCCGGCAAGCGACCGAGGTCGTCGATGTCGCCCACGATCGTGCTCGAACGGGGGCGCGACGGACGCAGCCACGTCAGGTACGTCGTCGGGTCACCCGGCGGCGCCACGATCATCACGACCGTCCTGCAGGTGCTGCTCAACCGGATCGACCTGGGCATGTCGCTCCCCGAGGCGGTCGCGGCACCGCGGGCGTCGCAGCGCAACGCCGCCACCACGCCGGCCGAGCCGGCGTTCATCGATCGTCACGGCGCCGCTCTGGAGGCGTTCGGCCAGCGACTCGTGCCGTCGGGCGACCAGTTCACGTCGGCGTCTCAGATCGGCGCCGTCGCCGCGATCGAGGTCGACCGTCACGGCAGGTTGGTCGCCGCCGCGGAGCCCGAGCGGCGCGGTGGTGGCACCGCGCTCGTCGTCAGACCGGGCCGCTAGCGACCCGCGGAGGTCACCTGACCCCGGCGGCCTTCATGTCGCGGCGCAGCTCCGGCGGCAACGAGAACGTCAGCGTCTCGTCGGCGGTGCGCACGGCGTCGGCGTCGGGGTGGCCGTGCTCGGCCAGGTAGGCCAGCACGTCCTGGACGAGGTCGTCGGGCACCGAGGCACCGGACGTGACGCCCACCCGCTCGACACCCTCGAGCCACGCGGGGTCGAACTCGCTGACGTCGTCGATGCGGTACGACGCCCGCGCGCCCGCCTCGAGGGCCACCTCGACGAGGCGCACCGAGTTGGACGAGTTCGCCGAGCCGACCACGATGACGAGGTCGGCCTCCTTGGCGATCTCCTTGACCGCGACCTGGCGGTTCTGGGTGGCGTAGCAGATGTCGTCGGAGGGCGGGTCCTGCAGCTGCGGGAACTTCTCGCGCAGCCGGCGCACCGTCTCCATGGTCTCGTCGACGCTGAGGGTGGTCTGCGACAGCCACGACAGCTCGGCGTCGTCGGGGAACTCGAGGTCGTCGACGTCGTCGGGGTGCTCGACCAGCGTGATCGACTCGGGCGCCTCGCCGGCGGTGCCCTCGACCTCCTCGTGACCGGCGTGGCCGATCAGCAGGATGTGCTTGCCCTCGCTGGCGAACCGCTTGGCCTCGTGGTGGACCTTCGTGACCAGCGGGCAGGTGGCGTCGATCGTCTTGAGGTCGCGCTCGGCGGCCTCGGCGTGGACCGCCGGGGAGACGCCGTGAGCGGAGAACACGACCGTGGCACCGACCGGCACCTCGTCGAGCTCCTCGACGAAGATCGCGCCGCGAGCCGCGAGGTTGTTCACGACGTGCTTGTTGTGGACGATCTGCTTGCGGACGTAGACCGGTGCGCCGTAGAGGTCGAGAGCCTTCTC
>JALRKU010000051.1 GCA_023254755.1 Aeromicrobium sp.
CAGCTGAGCGTCCAGCAGAACGAGGACATGCGCAAGCTCGCCGCCGGCGCCACGATCTTCGCGATCCCCACCGCGATCGCCGGCATCTACGGCATGAATTTCGAGCACATGCCCGAGCTGACGTGGACCTACGGCTATCCCGCCTGCCTGGCCGTCATCGTCGGCCTGTGCGCCTACGTGTACCGCCGCTTCAAGCGGTCGGGCTGGTTGTGACCGAGCCGTCCGCCGGGGACGTTCGTCGGCTCCCCCGCCTGGCCGCGGGTGAGCAGGAAGGGTCGACGTCACCCAGCGGTACGTGAGCGACCGATCGACGGTGCGGACAGGTCGCTCAGGCACCGCGCACCTCGACCACAGGTCGCTCAGGTACCGCCCCGGGCCTAACAGGTCGCTCAGGTACCGCCCCGGGCCTGACAGGTCGCCAGGTCACCGCCCGCGAGGGGGCGGCGTCAGCCGACGGTGGTGGCGGCGGTGATGACGCCGGTGCCGAGGAGGATCAGCACGAGGGCGCCGAGGCCGACGCGGTAGGCGACGAAGGGGGCGTACGACCGCGTGCTGACGTACTTGAGCAGCCAGTGGATCACCGCGAGACCCACGACGAACGCGACGACGGTGCCGACGATCGTTGGGCCCCAGCCGTAGGTGTTGGAGCCGTCGCCGATGTCCTTCAGCTTGTACAGACCCGCCCCGACCACCGCGGGGATGGCGAGCAGGAACGCGTACCGGGTCGCGGCGGCGCGCTCGTAGCCGAGGAACAGCCCCATGCTGATGGTCGCGCCCGAGCGCGACACACCGGGCACGAGCGCCCCGGCCTGCGCCGCGCCCAGCAGGACCGCGTCGCGCGCGCTGAGCTCGCCGATCGGCTTGACCTTGCGGCCGACCCTCTCGGCCAGCCCGAGCACCAGGCCCAGCACGATCAGGGTCGTGCCGATGACCCAGAGGTTGCGGAACTCGCGGTCGATCAGGTCCTGGAGCAGCAGGCCGAGCACCACGATGGGCAGCGAGCCGACGATGATGAACCAGCCCATCCGCCACTCCGGCTCCTGCCGGGCGTCTGGGGAGAACACGCCGCGGACCCAGCCGGAGCCGATCGTCCAGATGTCGCGCCAGAAGTACAGGAGCACCGCGAGCTCCGTGCCGATCTGCACGACGGCGGTGTAGGCCGCTCCCGGGTCGTCCCAGCCGAAGAACTTCGGGAAGATCGCCAGGTGCGCGCTGCTCGAGATGGGCAGGAACTCGGTGAGACCCTGGATGACGCCCAGGACGACCGCACGGAACAGATCCACGAGTCACGAGCGTAGAGCGTGTCTCGCAGCGCCGTGCGGACGGGCCGACTAGCGTGGCGCCATGCAGCTGAGGCAGGTCGGAGGCTCCGGACTTCGGGTCTCGCGGTTCGCGCTCGGCACGATGACCTGGGGCGACGCCACCGACGCGTACGACGCCGAGGACCAGCTGACGACCTACCTCGAGGTGGGCGGCACCACGCTCGACGTCGCGCCCATCTACGGCCGGGGCACGTCCGAGCAGGTCGTCGGCCGGCTGATCGCCAAGCTCGGGGTGCGCGACCACGTCGTCATCACCGGCAAGGCCGGCATCCGGTTCGGCCCCGACGGCCCTCCCCACGACGTGGTCGACGCGTCGCGCGGCACCTTGCTGGCCCAGCTCGACCGCACCCTGGCCGACCTCGGCACCGACCACCTCGACCTCTGGCAGGTGCACCGCTGGGACCCGACCGTCCCGATCGACGAGGTGCTGGGGGCGCTCGAGCACGCCGTCCTCACCGGCCGCACCCGCTACGTCGGCGTCTCCAACTTCTCGGCGTGGCAGACCACCGCGGCGCGCCTCGGCCTCGAGCACCGCGCCGCTGCGGTGCCGCTGGTCAGCAACCAGCTCGAGTACTCGATGCTCCAGCGCGACCTCGAGGTTGCGCAGGGTCCGGCGCTCGCGCACCACGGCATGAGCGTGCTGGCGTGGTCGCCGCTCGCCGGCGGCGTCCTCACCGGCAAGTACCGGGGCGGGTCGATCCCCGGCGACTCGCGGGCCTCCGACCCGGGCTGGGCGGTCGGCATGCAGCGCTTCCTCCGCTCGCCGTCGGGGGTCGTCGAGGCCGTGGCCCGGGCGGCGGAGGGCCTGGGCGTGAGCCCGTCCCAGGTCGCCCTGGCCTGGGTCGCCGACCGTCCGTCGGTGGCGGCCGCCATCGTCGGGTCCCGCACCGCCAATCAACTGGCCGAGAACCTCGAGGCCGACGAGGTCGTCCTGCCCGCCGAGATCGTCCAGGCCCTGGACGACGTCTCCCAGCCCCCACCAGCCCGCTGACGAAGGGAACCCGATGGTCGAGTACGAGTTCTGGAACCTGACGATCGACCGCCACCAGTCGCGCAACGCGGTCTGCCGCCTGCTCACGCAGGCCGCCGAGTACCAGGGCTGGGAGCTCGACCGACTGCGCCGGGATCGCACGGGCAAGCGCACCGTGGTCCTGCGCCGCAAGATCATCCGGATGCGCAGCACGTGGTGACGACGGGAGCGGTGGGGTGACCGCTCCCGT
>JALRKU010000052.1 GCA_023254755.1 Aeromicrobium sp.
TGGTAGCGCGCTTCGTTCGGGACGAAGAGGTCGCAGGTTCAAATCCTGTCACCCCGACCACAAGGAGAGGGAGACGGCGCACGCGCCGTCTCCCTCTCTGCATCTGGTCCGGTGTGCGACGGACGGGACAGGCCGCACGACGGCGTGGTCAGCGTGCCTGCGCCAGTGCGACGGCGTCGGGTCCGGCCGGGAACCGCAGCGTTCCGGTGGTGTCGTGCACGGCGCGCCAGACGGCCTCGGCGACGTCGAGGGGCGTGGTGACGTTGCCCTGCACGCTGAAGGCCTCGAGGATCGGCGCGGTGAACTCGGCGTAGGTCTCGGGGAACTGGTCGCTGAGGTCGCCACCGTTGGCCGCGAACTCGGTGGTCGGGCAGTAGCCGGGCTGGACGATCTTGGCGTCGACGCCGACCGAGGCCAGCTCGAGCGCCAGGGAGGCCGTGAAGGCCTCGGTGGCCATCTTGCTCGCCCGGTACATCGCGGTGAGCGGCATGGTGGCGAGGACGACGCTCGACGTCACGTTGACCACGATGCCCGAACCGCGCTCGCGGAACTGCGGGATGACGGCCTTGGTCGTGGCCATGACGACGAACGTGTTCGTCTCGAACAGCTCGCGGGCCTTCTCCAGCGGCGTGGCCTCGACCACGCCGATCGATCCGATCCCGGCGTTGTTGACCAGCACGTCGACGGGTCCGGCCTGCGCGAACGCCGCGGCGATGCTGTCGGGGTCGGTCACGTCGAGCGGGAGGACCGTAAGGCGTTCGGAGACGGGAAGGACGTCGTCGCGAGGAGTGCGCATGGTCGCGATGACCCTCCAGCCCCGGGCGTGGAAGTAGCGAGCGGTCTCGAGGCCGAATCCTGAGGAGGCCCCGGTGACCATGATGGTTTCCATGGCCACCACGCTATGCGCGTGAAGCAGGACCATCTATAGTTCTGAATCCGCACGTCGTTACCATCAGTCCAGTTGGCTCGCCTCGTGCGGCCGCCACCGACCACCAGCCCATCACTGGAGCAGCGATGACCGATCCACTGTCCGAGGTCGTGCAGGTGCTCCGACCGCGCGAGGTGTTCTCCAAGCGCATCAGCGGCGCCGGTTCGTGGGGGGTCCGGTACACCCCGTTCGGTCAGCCCGGGTTCTCCGTCGTCCTGGAGGGCAGCTGCCGGCTGGCGGTCGACGACGAGCCGGAGATCGTCCTCGAGCAGGGCGACTTCGTGCTGCTGCCCACCACTCCGGCGTTCGAGCTCACGAGCTTCAACGACGTCGATCCGATCGTTCTCGACCCCCACCGGGCCCTGGCCGACCGCGTCGACGAGGACTACTGCGACGGTCGGGACCCGGACGTCCGGATCCTGGGCGGCGGGTTCGTGTTCGACTCCCCCGAGGCAGCCCTGCTCGGCTCCTTGCTCCCCTCGCTGGTGCACGTCCGTGAAGTCGCGCACTTCCAGCCGCTCGTCGCACTCATCGCCGAGGAGGCCCTCGCCGATCGACCGGGTCGGGACCTGGTGCTGAAGCGGCTCGTCGAGATCCTGCTCGTCGAGGCGCTGCGGACCAGCGCCACGCCGCAGACGCCCCCGGGGCTGCTCCGCGGGCTGGCGGACCGCAAGGTCGCACCCGCCCTCCAGCAGATGCACGAGCACGTCGACAGGCCGTGGACCGTCGCGCAGCTCAGCAGGGTGTCCAGCTTGTCCCGATCAGCGTTCTTCGACCGGTTCACGCGTCAGGTCGGCATGCCGCCCATGGAGTACCTGACGGCCTGGCGGATGGCGGTGGCGCGCGACCTGCTGCGCCACGACGACCTGGGGATGAACGAGGTCGGCCGACGGGTCGGCTACGGCTCGGCCAGCGCCTTCAGCACGGCGTTCACCAGGTACTCGGGGGAGTCGCCCAGCCACTACGCCCGGAGATCCACCGGTGGGGCACCCAGAGATCTTCTGCTGACCGCCACCTGACCACCTGGCGTCCTCAGTCCAGCCGGATCCGCAGGAAGCGGGGGCGGTAGAGGAAGGGGTTCTCGTCGACCGCCGCGAGGTCGGTGTCGTTGCGGCTGTAGGAGACGACGACGGTGCCCTTCCGCGGCAGCAGGTCGGGGTGGGCCAGCGGCATGTAGCGCAGCCGCCCGGACTCGACGTCCGACGGGATCGAGGCCTTCGGCGCCGACGCGGTGAACGGGCCCGTCGGCGACGGCGCCGACCACACGACCAGGTCGCTGCCGAGGAACTCGTCGCGCTTGCTGACGGCGTACCAGGTGCCGTCCTGCTCGAACACGCTCAGGGTCTGGGAGACGCCACCCTCGGCGGGGATCAGCTCGGCGGCGCCGTCGGCGTCCCTGCTCCAGCGAGCACCGTCCCAGTAGCGCCACGCGCCGGGATCGAGGAGGTCGTCGGGACGCACGCGGGCCACGCGCAGCGAGAAGCCGAACACGAGATCGGTGCCGGGCGTCGCGGTGCCGTAGAGGTACACCCACCCGTCGGCGACCGCGGTCGCCGCGCCCCAGGTCGGCCGCGAGGGGTCCTCGTCATCGGGTCCGACGTCGCGCACCGTGAGCAGCTGTGGCGGCTCGCCGGGTCGCACGACGAACACCGCGACCGCGGGTCCCAGGTTGGTGAACGCCGCCGCGTCACCGGGTCGGTCCGCGCCGGTGACGCGCTGGACCGTGACGCCGACGAGGTCGTAGCCGGCCCGTTCCACCCGGGCGATCGACATGGGCCAGTAGCCGACCCCGTCGTCGCGATCGGGGATCAGGGCGTCGTGGTCGGCCGGCAGCACCACGTTGGCGCACCGGTCGTCGAACACCAGCATCGAGTTGCGGACGAAGCGTCGACCGTCGAACGAGGCCGACCGGAGCGTGTCGCCGAACACCCACAGTCGCCGGCCGTCCTGGAGCGTCACGTCGGCGCCGACGTCGGCGCCCTGGAACTCACCGCCGCCGCGCACCGTGTCGACGAACCGGTTGAGGTCGTCGACGTCGCGAGGCTGCCCGGGCAGCGAGAGGCAGTCGGTCTCGGTCGCGAGGTCGGGCACGGCGGCCGAGGGGGAGCGCGCCGGCACGAGGGCGACGACGGCCAGGCCGAGCACCCACGCCGGCAGCACCACGGCGAGGACCTGGAGCCGCCACGGCCAGCGCTCGATCCGCACGCGTCCATCATCGGTCATCTACGGTCGGGGCATGGGGAGGTCACGGTGGGTGCTGCTCGGCGCTCTCCTGCTGCAGGTCGCGGTGGTCGTCGCGGTCTCGGTCGGCACGTCGGACCGACCTCGTGCGGCGCCGGTGGACGTCGTCGCCCCGCCGATCGTCGCCCCGGCACTCGCTGATCGCGCACAGGCGCAGAGCGGCGGACCGCTCGCTGCGACCGTCACCGACCGGGCGACCGCGCTGTCCGACCTCGACGACGGCACCGTGGTCGCCGTGGTGCTGGTGGACCTCACCGCCGACCGCGACCGGCTGCTGCTGTCCTCGTCGAACGGCGCCGCTCTGGATCGCGGCGTCACTCGCGCCGCGCGTCAGGCCTCTCAGGCCCTCGGGCGGACCCTCGCCGTGGAGCACCGCGACGTCGGCGGTCCCGACCGCCGGGTCCCGTTCCTGGTCGTCGCGGCGGCGCTGGTGGGTGGATTCGCCGTCGCCGGCGTGACGACCTGGCTCCAGGGCCCCGCCGACTCGTTCGCCGCGGGCGCCCGCCGGTGGACCCGTTTCGCGGCGGTCTCGCTCGCGGCCGGGCTGGTCGCCGGTGGAGTCGCAGCGCTGTGCGGCGCCGGCACCTCGAGCGTCCTGGGCTGGGCTGCGGTCGTCGCGCTCCTCGTCCTCGTCGCCTCCACGTTCACCAACGCACTGAGCGGGCTGTGGGGTCTGGGCGGCCTCGCTGCGGCCTCGGCGCTCTTCGGTGTCACGGCCGTCTCGGTGCTCACGCTGACCAGCCCGTACCTGCTGACCGGCCCGTGGGCCGTGGCCGACCCGTGGCTCGCCCACGGTGCCGGACTGCGGATCGCCGAGTCCGTCGCGGTCGGCGGCCTCGGGCCGGCGAGGTCGTGGGCGGTCCTGGTCGCCTGGGCCGGCCTGGCCGCCCTCACCGCGTCGGTCGCCCGCGCGGCCCGCGCCCGCGAGACGGCGCGAGCGGCCTGACACAACTCAATCCGATCGCAACCTGCGACGCTCACCGGGAGCGCCCTGTGCTGTGGAACACTCGATGCATGGCCGACGACCCATCCGCGAAGCGCGTCGTCAAGCGCGTCGTGAAGCGGGTCGAGACGTCGTCCAGCCCGACGAAGGATCCCGCGCCGACGGTCCGCTACGGACGTCCGGTGGCCCCCGCGGCCAGGGCCGAGACGCCGGCGCGCAGGCGTCGCCCGGCGCCGGTCGCCGACCAGCCCGCGCCGAGCGGCGTCCCTGACGAACCGGGAACCGTCCTCGCCGAACCCATCGCGGCGCCCCGCCGTTCCCCGGTCCGGCGACCGTCGGTCCCGCGGGTCGACCTCGGGTCGGCGCGGCAACGCCTCGGTTCCGCCGGCACGGGGGTGGCGGGCGCCGGGCAGCGAGCCGGCACCGCCGTGGCCAACGCCTTCTGGTGGGTCGTCGACGGCGTCCGTGGGTGGCGCCTGCCGCGGCTCGACGCCGTTCCCGCCGCCCTGCTCACGGGAGCGTTCACCGGTCTCGTGTCGGTGCTGCTGGGTCTCGGCGCCCTCCAGGTGTTCAGCTGGCTGCGGGGCGTCGCGTCCGGTGGCGGCACCTGGGGCTCCCTCACGTTCGTGGTCGTCGCGTTCGTCGCGTTCGTGCTCGGGGAGCTGTTGCTGTCCGCGTTCGGCACTCCCAGCCCGCGACTGACCAGCTTCCTCGGCGTCGTCGTGACCATCGTGGTCATCCTCGGCGTCTACCTCGACGAGGCCGACACCCGGCTGGCGCTGCTGCTGGTGCCCGCCATCGCCGCCACGTCGTTCACGATCGCGCACTGGCTGATGGCGGCCGCGGAGAGCGCCGCCGACGCTCCCGAATGACCGACGTCCTCTGGCGACCCCCGCTCGACGGCAGCTCCCGGCTGGAGCGGTTCTGCGGCTGGCTCCACGACCGAGGCGTCACCGACGCGGGCGTCGACGCGGCCGACTACGCCCGGCTGCACGCCTGGTCCGTCGCCGAGCCCGACGCGTTCTGGACCGCCGTGTGGGAGTGGTCCGAGCTGCCCGGCGACGGATCGCCGTCACCCGCGCTCGCCGACGCCTCGATGCCCGGGGCGCGATGGTTCCCCGGTCTGCGGATGAACTACGCCGAGGCCATGCTGCGCCTGCCGGGGCGGGCCGACGACGACGTGGTCGTGGTCGCTGCCTCGCAGTCGCGCGACGACGTCACCCTCACCGCCGCCGAGCTGCGCGACCAGGTGGCCAGGGCCCGAGCCGGCCTGCTGCGAGCAGGCGTCGGCCCCCGCGACCGCGTCGCCGCCTACGCGCCCAACGTCCCCGAGACGCTGGTCCTGCTGCTGGCTGCCGCCAGCCTCGGGGCGATCTTCTCGTCGTGCGCGCCCGAGTTCGGCACGCAGAGCGTCGTCGACCGGTGGCAGCAGATCGAGCCCACCGTGCTGCTCGCGGTCGACGGGTACCGCTACGCCGACAAGCCGGTCGACCGCTCCGGCGAGGTCGCCGCGATCCGAGCGGCGCTGCCCTCGGTCACCACCACGGTCCACCTGCCGTACCTCGACGCCGACGCGCCCGCCCCTGCGGGAGCCGTCACGTGGGCGGACTTCACCGCCGAGACCGGCGACCTGACGTTCGAGCGGGTGCCGTTCGACTGGCCGCTGTACGTCCTGTTCTCCTCGGGCACGACGGGTCTGCCCAAGCCGATCCTGCACGGCCACGGCGGCATCACCGTCGAGCACGCCAAGGCGCTGGCGCTGCACCACGACCTCGGCCCCGACGACCGGTTCTTCTGGTTCTCCACGACCGGCTGGATGATGTGGAACCTGCTGGTGTCGGGCCTGCTCGTCGGGTCCACCGTGGTGCTGTTCGACGGCCACCCGTCGCCCGGCGGCGACAGCGGCATGCTGTGGCGGCTCGCCGAGCGCCTGGGCATCACGTACTTCGGCACGAGCGCGCCGTTCCTGCTCCAGTGCCGCAAGGACGGTCTGGTCCCGCGCGACGTCGCGGACCTGTCCGCGCTGCGCGGGGTCGGCTCGACGGGTGCGCCGCTGCCGCCTGAGGGGTTCCGCTGGGTCTACGACGCCGTCGGCGACGTGCACCTGGCGTCGATCTCCGGCGGCACCGACGTGTGCTCGGGGTTCGTCGGCGCCGCTCCCACCGTCCCGGTCTACGCCGGTGAGATCTCGTGCCGGTTGCTCGGCTGCGCGGTCGAGGCCTACGACGAGGACCACCGGCCGGTCGTCGGGTCGCTGGGCGAGCTGGTGATCACCGGTCCGATGCCGTCGATGCCGGTCGGCTTCTGGGGCGACGACGACGGGTCGCGCTACCGCGCCGCGTACTTCGAGGACATCCCCGGCGTGTGGCGCCACGGCGACTGGATCACCATCACCGACCGCGGCACCTGCGTCATCACGGGCCGCAGCGACGCCACCTTGAACCGCGGGGGCGTGCGGCTGGGCACGTCGGAGTTCTACTCGGTCGTCGAGTCGCTGCCCCAGGTCGCCGACAGCCTCGTCGTGCACCTCGAGGACACGGAGGGCGGCGCCGGCACGTTGCTGCTGTTCGTCACGGTCGCCGACGGCGGCAGCCTCGACGACGCGCTGCTCGGCGCGATCCGCACCGCGCTGCGCACCCGCCTGTCACCGCGGCACGTCCCCGACGAGATCCACCAGGTTCCCGCCCTCCCCCGCACGCTGTCGGGCAAGAAGCTCGAGGTGCCGGTCAAGAAGATCCTGCAGGGCGTTCCCGTCGACCGCGCCGTCGCCCGCGGCGCCCTCACCGACCCCTCGGCGCTCGCGGCCTTCGTCGACCTGCAGCACTGACATCAAGAACCTGGGGTTCACGACAACAAGCTTGTTGTCGTCAACCCCGGTTTCCCACGGCAGCGTGTGAAACTTGGGACCCCTGGGACGTCAGCGGACGAGCAGCTCGGCGATCTGG
>JALRKU010000067.1 GCA_023254755.1 Aeromicrobium sp.
AATGGAACCTGCACTGGTTCCTGCAATTTTTGTGGGACGTATGTTTTGTTCTTCTAAAAATTTGATAGCACCCGCATGCGCTAAACCCTTTGTCCCACCACCCGCTGTGGCTGCGCGGCGTCACGTCGTTCGCGGCGTCCACCCCGAAGGGTCGCGTCGCGCACACCCTGGTCCGCGCCGGCATCGCCCTGCACACCTGCCACACGAACGCCGACAGCCCGGCCCTGGGCGTCTCGGAGTCGATGGCGCTCGCGCTGGGCGTCACCGAGCTGCGTCCACTGGATCCCGACCCGCGGCCGCCGCTCGACGCCTGGACCGTGTACGTGCCGCGGGGCGACGCCGATCAGGTGATGGGGGCGATGCACGACGCGGGCGCCGGGGCCGTGGGCGACTACGACCGCGCGGGCTTCCGCTCCGACGGCGTGGGCCAGTTCCGGCCGCTGCCTGGCGCCGATCCGGCGATCGGTGCGGTGGGCGCCGTCGAGCGTGTCGACGAGTCCCGCCTCGAGCTCGTCGCGCCGCGCCGTGCGCGCGAGGTCGTGCGGGCCGCCATGCTGGCGGCCCACCCGTACGAGGAGGTCGCGCACCAGGTGGTCGAGCTCGCGTCTCGGCCGGACGACCGGGGCACTGGTCGGATCGGTGTCCTGGCCGAGCCGACCACGGTCGGCGATCTCGCACGGGCCGTCACCGCCGCCCTCCCGTCGCACCACAGCGCCACGCGGGTCGCCGGCGACCTGGAGCGCGAGGTCCGCACGGTCGCTCTCTGCGGCGGGTCGGGCGACTTCCTGCTCGCCACGGCCTCGGCCGAAGGAGCCGACGTGTACGTCACGTCGGACCTGCGGCACCATCCGGTCAGCGAGCACCTGGAGGCCGGTGGATGCCCCGTGATCGACGTCCCGCACTGGGCCGCCGAGTGGACCTGGCTGCCCGTCGCGGCCCGCGAGCTGACGGCCCGGGTCGCCGGGATCGAGACGTCGGTCTCGACGCTGGTGACGGATCCGTGGACCCAGCACGTGCCGGGTACGGTGTCGGTGTGAGAGCCGATTCCGCCGCACAGATCGCCCTGCTCGACGTCCAGTCCCAGGACTCGGTCATCGCCCAGCTCGTCCACCGTCGTGGCACCCTGCCGGAGCTGGCCCGCATCGCGGAGCTGCAGCGCGCCCGTGCCGAGCTCGACAGCACGCGGATCGAGGCCGACACCGAGGTCAGCGACCTCTCGGCCGCCCAGCGCAAGGCCGACGCCGAGGTCGAGCAGGTCCGTGCGCGTCGCACCCGTGACGACGATCGGCTGAACTCGGGCGTCATCACCAACCCCAAGGACCTGGAGTCCCTGCAGCACGAGCTCGTCGCCCTCGAGCGTCGGATCTCGACGCTCGAGGACGAGGAGCTCGAGATCATGGAGCGTCTCGAGGACGCCCAGCACCGGCTCGACAAGGTCACCGCCGACATCGCGGGAATCGACACCGACATCGCTCAGCACGAGGCCGCTCGCGACGCCGCGCTGGCCGAGATCGCCGACGCCCTCGCGGCCGCACAAGCCGACCGCGAGCTGGTCGTCGTGCGGGTGCCCGACGACCTGCTGGCCCTCTACGACAGGGTCCGCGAGAACAAGGGCGGTGTCGGTGCCGCTGCGCTGCGTGCGCGGTCGTGCGAGGGCTGCCGCCTCGAGCTCAACGGGGCCGATCTGCGAGAGCTGGCGGCCGCGGCCGCCGACGAGGTGCTCCGCTGTCCCGAGTGCGACCGCATCCTGGTGCGCACCGCCGAGTCCGGACTGTGAGCGGCGACCCCGCAGCCCCCGTCGACACGCCGCCCGGCACGAACCCGCTCATCGGGTGGCGAGGCGGTGTCCACGGCGACCCGACCACGCTCGTCCTGCTGCGCCACGGCGTCACGCTGTCGACCGAGCGCAAGCTGTTCTCCGGCAGCGGCGGCGCCGACCCGGGCCTGACCGAGACAGGACACCAGCAGGCGGCGCGGGCCGCGGCGTGGATCGCCGACCGCCACGACGTCGACGTGGTCGTGGCGTCGCCGCTGCAGCGGACCCGTGAGACGGCGCAGCACGTGGCCGACGCGGTCGGCGTCGACGTCGATCTCGAGCCGGGCGTGGCCGAGGCGGCGTTCGGGGAGTGGGACGGTCGCAGCTTCGCCGAGATCATGGAGGGATGGCAGACCGAGCTGCAGGACTGGCTCGGGTCGACCGCCGTCGCCCCGCCCGGCGGGGAAGCGTTCGACGCCGTCGACGAGCGGGTCGCCGAGGCGCGCGAGCGGATCCTGAGGGAACACGCCGGGCGGACCGTCGTGGTCGTCAGCCACGTCACACCGATCAAGATGCTCGTCAAGCAGGCGCTCGACGTGCCCACCCCGGTCATCTACCGCATGGAGCTGGCGCCGGCGTCGATCACCACGATCCAGTGGTGGCCCGACGGCACGCCGTCGCTGCGTGGATTCTCGATCGTTCCGGACTGAGGGCTACACCTCGGCCACCACGACGTCGAGGCGGCTCCCGTCGCGCTCGACGGTCCAGCCCAGGGTCGTGAGCGCGTCGGCGAGGTCACCGACGCCCGTGGGCACCAGGTCCGAGGACAGCAGGGCGCGCACGATGCGGCCCTTCGTCGCCTTGTTGAAGTGGCTGACGACCGACCGGCGGCCGTCACGCTCCTGCAGCACGCGGATCGAGGCGGTGCGGTCCGCCGGGCCCGCGCCGAACGCAGCGTACGTTCCCGAGCGCAGGTCGATCACCAGGCCGCCGTCGGCGGCGCGCTCGATGGCCTTCGGCACGGTGGGCTTCCAGCGTGAGGCGACCGTGCCCAGCCGGGGCAGCGTCACGTTGCCGGCGAGCCGGTAGGCCGGGATGAGGTCGCCCGGTCGGACCAGGCCGAACAGGCCGCTCGCGATCGCGACGGACGCGTCGGCCCGCGCGCGAGCAGCCGGATCGAGGGTGGTGAGGTCGGCGGCCTCGAACAGGACGCCCGTGAACACCCGGTCGGCCCGGGCGGTCGGCTCGTCGACCAGCGCCGCGTTGACCGCGAGGGCCGACGCCTGCGTCGGCCCCAGCCCGAGCACCTCGGCGGCACGGCGCGGCGACCCCGAGGAGACGCGCAGGAGCGTGCGCAGGAGGAGCTCACGGGTCGCGGTCAGCTCGGGGAAGTCGAGTGCGGCCAGGTCCAGGGGTGGGCCGGACTCGGGGCGGGTCTTGCCCTCCGACGGGGGCAGCAGGATCAGCACCTCGCGACCCTATCCGCGGGTCTCAGGTCGTCAGCCACAGGACGGTCGTGGCCAGGACGACGAGGACCGGGGTCGTGAGGACGCCGAGCCGGTGGAAGTCGCGCAGGCTCGTCGCGGACGACCCCCCGGAGCGCCACCACAGGACGTTGGCCAGCGACGACGTGAAGGCCAGGTTGGCGCCGACGTTGACGCCCACCAGCACGGCGAGCACGGTGTCGGTTCCTGCGGCGGTCGCGGCGGGGAGCAGCAGGAGCGTCGCGGGGAGGTTGTTGACCGCAGCGGCCAGGAGCATCGCCACGAGCGCCGTCGCGACGAGCGCGGGCCACGAGGAGCCGCGGGGGAGCAGAGCGCCGATGGCGTCGCCGACGGCCGTCTCGCCGACCAGCAGCACCACCCAGGCCCAGACGACGACGGCGGCGGCGAACGGCAGGTTCGCCGCGCGGACCAGGTGGCCCACGCTCGTGCGCCGACCGGCGAGCGCGTGCACGGCGAGCACCACGGCCCCGGTCCCGGCGGCGATCCAGGGCTCGACCTCGAGCGCCAGGGCCACGAGGACCGCCAGCACGACGACCGCGGGCAGCCGTGGCACGCGGACGTCGGCCTCGTCGCGTGCTGCCGGTCGCCGCAGGTCGACCCGGCACCACCAGCGCACGACCAGGTACTCCAGGGCCACCGTCACGGCCCAGACGGGGAGCATCCTGGCGGTGAAGCCGACGAACGTCAGCCCGGTCGCGCTCCAGGCCAGCAGGTTGGTCAGGTTCGACACGGGGAGCAGCGTCGAGGCGCTGTTCGCCAGGCGGACCGTCGCGTACGCCGACGCTCGCCGTGTCGACGCGGTCGAGGCGGCCAGGAGCACCGGCGTCAGCAGGACGACCGTGGCGTCGAGGCTCAGCGTGACCGTGACGAGGGCGGCGACGGCCACGGCGAGCCCGAGGGCCCGGGGGGCGGAACCGCGGGCGAGCCGGCCGACGCGGTGGCCCACCGCCTCGAACAGACCCTCGTCGGCGCACAGGTGCGCCAGCACCATGATCGCGACGAGGAATCCGACGACCTCGACGAGGGCGAGGAGGTCGTGCGTCACGACGTGAGGCTAGCCGGTCGCGTCGCCGTCACAGGTGGTGGACGCCCTCGACGACCAGGACGACGGCGAAGACGAAGAACGCGACCGACGCGCCGTAGCGGATCGCTCGCTCTGGGAGGTGCTTGCCCAGGACGGAGCCCACGGCGATCGCGAGCGCGTCGGCCGCGACCATGCCGATCGTGCTGCCGATCCACGTGCCGAACCAGTCCTCCTTCACGGCGAGCGTGATGGTCGCGAGCATCGTCT
>JALRKU010000088.1 GCA_023254755.1 Aeromicrobium sp.
ACAAGATCAGGGTGAGTCCCCAAAGCTGACGAAATCTGTCAACTGAAGAATGGATGGTCGGGGTGACAGGATTTGAACCTGCGACCTCTTCGTCCCGAACGAAGCGCGCTACCAAGCTGCGCCACACCCCGGTGCCGCCCCTCAGGGCGAACCCGGCGAGTCTACCGCAGTCAGGGTGAGCAGCGCGGCCTCGGGTCGGCACGCGAACCGAACCGGTGTGACGGGCGACGAGCCCAGCCCTGCCGACACGTGCATCCACGACGGATCGTGGCCGTCGACCGCGTGCTGGTGGAGCCCGCGCGCTCGCGCCGGGTCCAGGTCGCAGTTGGTGACGATCGCTCCCTTGAACGGGATCCGCAGCTGGCCGCCGTGCGTGTGGCCGGCCAGCAGCAGCGGGTAGCCCAGGCTGTTCCACCGGTCGAGCACCCGCAGGTACGGGGCGTGCGCGACCCCGATCGCGAGGTCCGCCGACCGGTCCGCGGGCACGTCGTCGAGCTCGTCGAAGTCGAGGTGCGGGTCGTCGACGCCCACGAACGCCAGCCGCCGGTCGTCGACGGCCACGTCGGCGTGCCGGTTGGTCAGGTCCGTCCAGCCTCGCTCCGTGAACGCCGCGCGCATCTCCTCGAACGGCAGGTTGGGCTCGCGCATCCACGCCCCGCTCGACGCGACCCCCGTGCCACCGCGCAGGTACTGGACCGGGTTCTTCCGCTGGGGCGAGAAGTAGTCGTTGGAACCGAACACGAACACGCCGGGGAGGTCGAGCAGGTCGCCGTACGCGCGCAGCACACTCGGCACGGCGTCGACGTGGGAGAGGTTGTCGCCGGTGTTGACCACCAGGTCCGGGTCGAGGTCGGCGAGCCCACGGATCCAGCGTTGCTTCACCCGTTGGTTCGGCGTCATGTGCGTGTCGCTGAGGTGCAGCACCTTCAGGGGCGCTGACCCCGCTGCCAGCACCGGGACGGTGAAACGGCGGAGGGTGAACAGGCGCGGCTCGACGACCGCGGAGTACGCGAGGCCGGCCACGCCCGTGGCGGCGACCGCGCCGACGGTGGTGAGCAGCGGACCCATGGCCCCAGCGTGGCACAGCCGTGGTGGTGGGACACTGGGGCCATGTCAGCCCTGAAGGACCAGCTCCGCGCCGACCTGACCGCGTCGATGAAGGCACGCGACCAGCTGCGGTCGTCGACCCTGCGCATGGTGCTCACCGCGATCTCCACCGCCGAGGTCGCCGGCACGGAGGCCAGGGAGCTCACCGACGACGACGTGCTGACGATCCTCGGCAGCGAGGTCAAGAAGCGACGCGAGGCCTCCGAGGCGTTCACGCAGGGCAACCGGCCAGAGCTCGCCGACAAGGAGGCCGCCGAGGCCGAGATCCTCGCGACCTACCTGCCGGCCCAGCTCAGCGCCGACGAGATCGCCGCGGTCGTCGCCGCCGCGATCGAGCAGACCGGCGCGGCCGCCGACGGCATGAAGGCGATGGGCAAGGTGATGGGCGTCGTCACGGCACAGACCAAGGGCAAGGCCGACGGCGGCGCCGTCGCCGCAGAGGTCCGCAAGCAGCTGGGCTGAGGGCGAGCTCGCGCAGCGAGCGAGCCCGTCAGCTTGCCGGCGCCTGACCGCGCTCGTCGCTGCGCTCCTCGGCTGGCGACCGGTCAGGCGTCCGAGCGGCGAAGGGTCGGGGCGGTCACTCGTCGTCGCCGCCGCCGTTCCCACCGCCGTTGCCGGGGCGGTCCGGCGTCGGGCGCTGGTCACCGCCGTCGTCGTCGCGATCGTTCGATCGGCTGGTCCGCGCCGTGGGCTGGCGCTCCGGCGGGGCGTCGAAGCGCGCCGGCGTCAGGAACTCGGCGATGGGACCCATCGCGTCCTTCCACATCGGGCCTGCGAGCGAGGAACCACCGGCCTGCTGGAACGAGATCAGTCGGCCCTTGATCAGGGTGCCGTCGAGCGAGCGCTGCTTGCCGTTGCTGTTCGCACCGGCCAGCATCGACGCCGTGGCCAGCTCGGGGGTGTAGCCGACGTACCAGACGGCCATGTTCTTGTTCGTCGTGCCGGTCTTGGCCGCCGAGTCGATCGGCAGCGCGGTGCCGTTGCTGTAGCCGAAGCCGCCGGGCTGCTGCAGGCCGCGCAGGATGTCGTTGATCTGCGCCGCGATCTCCTTGGGCATGACGCGCGTGCAGTCCTTCTTGTACTGCTTGACGACGTCGCCGTTGCCGTCGAGGATCCGGTTGACCGGCTGGGGCTCGCAGTACAGGCCGCC
>JALRKU010000101.1 GCA_023254755.1 Aeromicrobium sp.
GGGCAGCTGCTGGAACAGCTCGGTGGGCGGGAACGGGATGTGCAGGAAGAAGCCGATCCGCACGTCGGGTCGCAGGTCGCGCAGCATCTGCGGCACCAGCTGCAGCTGGTAGTCCTGCACCCACACGACCGCGTTGCGGCGTGCGACCTTGGCGGCCTTGGCCGCGAACCGCCGGTTGACCTCGACGTAGGAGTCCCACCACTCGCGGTGGAACTCCGGTGACACGACGACGTCGT
Organism: Aeromicrobium sp.; assembly: GCA_023254755.1. Classification (GTDB taxonomy): domain Bacteria; phylum Actinomycetota; class Actinomycetes; order Propionibacteriales; family Nocardioidaceae; genus Aeromicrobium. The sequence continues at coordinate 237 of JALRKU010000101.1, forward strand.
GGTACAGCGGCCACAAGGTGGCGTTGGAGAAGCCCTCGTAGTACTCCTCGACCTCCTGGGTCGACAGGGGGATCGGCACGAGGTCCAGCCCGTCGTGCGTGAACGGACGGAGGCGCTCGTCGGCCGCGCCGTGCCAGCCGATCCATGCTCCGCCGTTGCGCCGCATGACCGGCTCCAGAGCCGTCACGAGCCCGCCCGGAGACGTCCGCCACGTGGTCTCGCCGTCGTCGGTGGTGACCCGGTCGACGGGTAGACGGTTGGCGATCACCACGAAGTCAGCGGTTCCGCCTGCCATGCGTCGACCCTACCCGTCCGCGGTCGCGGCCGCCCGCAGGGAACCGCCCACGACATCACCGCCGTTCGAATGACACCCGTGTAGTTCGTGGCGTAGGATGCCCGCATGAGTGCCGCCGAGAAGTCGACCCCCTCAGGTCTGCCGGTTCCCGAGTCACTCTCCGACCGTGACCGCGAGATCCTCGCCCTCGAACGCCTGTGGTGGCAGTACACGGGCACCAAGGAGCAGGCCATCCGCGAGAAGTTCGACATGTCGACCACGCGGTACTACCAGATCCTCAATGCGCTGATCGATCGCGAGGACGCCCTGGCGTTCGACCCGCTGCTGGTCAAGCGCCTGCGCCGGCTGCGCGCCCAGCGCCAGCGCACCCGCTCGGCGCGCCGGCTGGGGATCGACCTCTGACCCGCACCGGGTCGTGATCAGGCCGTGACCGGTCATCGCAGGTCGTCGAGCCGCCGGGGATCGGTCCCGGCGGGCTGGGTGATCGTCCTGTCCGTCGTGGTCTGCGTGGCCGCCGCGGGCTGGCTCGGCGTGCAGCTGATCGACACCGACTCGACGTCGGCGTCCGCCGACGGTCGCCCCACGGCCACCGCGCCGTCGCCGTCCGCGACCGCGCCGTCGCCCACGGCGAGCGACACGACCGAGCCCGAGCCGACCGAGCCCGAGCCGACCGACGAGGGGACGGCCGAGGAGCCCGAGCGGACCGCGCCGGTCTCGGTGCTCAACAACACCGGCATCGCCAACCTGGCGACGACCTACGCCGCGCGCGTCCGCGACGCCGGGTGGACGATCTCGGGCGTCGGCAACTGGCGCGGCCAGATCGTGTCCAACACCGTCTACTACCCGTCGCAGCTGGAGCAGCAGGCGCGGCTGCTGGCCGACGACCTCGACATCCAGCGGATCCTGCCCCGCATCGCGCCGATGAAGTCGGACCGGATCACGATCATCCTGTCGGGGCCGCAACAATAGGTGCCATGTCCGGCACCCCCCACGCGGCGAGCGAGACGATCGCGCCGCTCGACGATCCCGCGGGCACCCTGCTCGCGCTCGACTTCGACGGCACCCTCGCCCACATCGTCGACGACCCCGCCCGTGCCTACGTGCACCCCGAGTCGATCGCGGCGCTCGGCCGGCTGGGCACGATCCTCGGCGGCATCACGATCATCACCGGTCGCCCCGTGGCCCAGGCTCTCGAGCTGGGCGGGTTCGAGGGTCTTCGCGGCCTGGAGCGGCTCACGATCCACGGTCAGTACGGCGCCGAGCACTGGGACGCCGCCTCGACGCAGGCACTCTCCGCGCAGCGGCCCACCGAGATCAGCACGCTGGCCGAGCGACTGCCCGGCATCCTGCAGCAGCTCGGCGCCGGCGCCGCCCGCATCGAGGACAAGGGACTCGCGCTCGCGGTGCACACCAGGGGCCTCGACGCCGAGCTGATCGGACACCTCGAGCGTCCGCTGCGTCAGGTCGCCGACGACTTCGGCCTGCGACTGGAGCCGGGGCGCCAGGTCATCGAGCTGCGCTCGGGCACGGTCGACAAGGGCACGGCGCTGCGTCAGGTGGTCGCCGACCTGCAGGCGCGGACCGTCGTGTTCGCGGGCGACGACCTGGGCGACCTGCCCGCGTTCGACGCGGTCGACGCCCTGCGCGCCGACGGGGTGCGCGGCGTGCTGGTCTGCTCAGCGTCGGCGGAGCAGGACGCCCTCGTCTCGCGCTCCGACCTCGTCCTGCAGGGCCCCGACGCCGTAGCCGAGTGGCTCACCGGCTGGGCCGACGCGCTGGGGGTCTAGCCGATCGGGAAGACGAGGCAGGTCGACACCGCGGTGGCGAGCAGCCTGCCGTCGGCGTCCTTCAGATCGGCCTCGACGAACGCGGCGCGAGATCCCGGCTTGGTGACCCGACCGGTCGCGACGACGCGACCCGACGTGGGGGCGATGCCGCGCAGGAAGTTCACGGTGAGGTCGAGCGACGTGTAGCTGACGCCGGCCGGAAGCGTCGACTGCACGGCGCAGCCGCAGACCGAGTCGAGCAGCGTCGCGAAGAAGCCGCCGTGCACCGTGCCGAGGGGGTTCTGGTGCGACTCGTCGGGCTGCGCCGACATGACGACGACCCCGGGCTCGATGCTCTCGACGGCCAGGTCGATGTGGCTGCCGATCGGGGGAGCGGGCAGCTCGCCGGCCGCGAGCTCGCGCAGGTACTCGATGCCGGACAGCCCGGCCGAGCGCTCCAGCGCGGGTGCCGGGTCCTGCCAGGTGAGGGTGCGGGAGCGGCTCGCCGGGTCCGTCGTCGTCATGGCGGCACGCTAGCACGCTGGGTCCGGATATCGGACTCAGGTACGATCGCGGCATGCGGATGGACGAGCTCGACAGCGGTGCGTGCTCCATCGCCCGAGCGGTCGAGCTCGTCGGCGACCGGTGGGTCGTGCTGGTCCTGCGCGACCTGTTCAACGGCGTCCGTCGGTTCGACGCGCTGCGCGACCACCTGGGCATCTCGCGCGACGTGCTCACCAAGCGCCTCGCCGATCTCGTCGCCGCGGGGCTGGTCGAGCGCCGGGGGTACCGCGACGAGGGGTCGCGCGAGCGGCACGAGTACGTGCTCACGCCGGCCGGTCGCGACCTGCGCACGGTCCTCACGGCGCTCATGGACTACGGCGACACCCACCTGGCCGGGCCCGAGGGCGCGCCGATGTCGGTGCGTCACCGTGACTGCGGCGCCGAGGTGCACGCCCACCTGGTGTGCGACGCGGGGCACGACCTGCAGTCGCAGGACCGCACGACCGTCGTCCCGCTGGCCGGCGCGCGCGTCCGCTGACGCGACACGATCGGCCGTCGCACGTCACGATGGGTCCGTGGAGCTCCTGCCGCAGACGCCCTGGACCCGCGTGCGCACGGTCCTGAACTGGATCAACCTGTCGACACCACTGGGACTGCTCGTCGCCCGCCTGGGTGGCGCCACGATCGAGCGCCGTGGGCGCGGCACGTACCTCGCGACGGGCTACCGGCACGGGTTCCCGGTCGCGTCGGCGTTCACGATCGGGAGCGTCATCACGAGCCGGCACGACCGGGCGTACCTGGCGAGCCGACCGGTCCTCCTGCAGCACGAGGACCGGCACTGCACGCAGTACGCGTTCTGCCTGGGGGTGCTCATGCTGCCGCTGTACTTCGCGTCGGTCGCGGTCTCGTGGGTCGTCGCGGGGGACCACTCGTCGTTCAACCCCTTCGAACGGCTGGCGAACCTCTCCGACGGCGGCTACCCACCCGCCCGGACCCGCCGCGCTCGGCGGGCGTCGCGCTGACCGGTCCGGGGTGCGGACACGCCCGTCTTGCGATCCGGACTGATTGGACACATCGTGAGACGCAACTCTAGGCTTGAACCACCTCATCGAGAGGGGCAGAGGGAGCGGCCCTGTGAAGCCCCAGCAACCAGCCGGACCTGCGGCCAGGTGCTAAGTCCGCCCCGCGCGAACGTCGCGCGGGAGAGATGACCAGGAGTCCTGATGACCCTCACTGCCCACCCGGCGACCGGCGAGCCCGCTGCGGGTCTGCGCGACGGAGCGTTCGGGCGTGCCACCGGTCTGGTGTGTCGCGAGTGCGGCGCCACCCGGCCGCTCGGCCCCCACTACGCGTGTCACGAGTGCTTCGGCCCGCTCGAGATCGCCTACGACTTCGGCACCGTCACGCGCGAGGAGATCGAGGCCGGCCCGGCCAACATCTGGCGCTACAAGGCGCTGCTGCCGGTGCCCGACGACATCGAGTCCAGCCCCAACACCGAGCCCGGCTTCACCCGCCTGCTCGACGCGAAGAACCTGGCCGCCGAGCTCGGGCTGTCGCGGTTGTGGGTCAAGGACGACAGCACCAACCCCACCAACTCGTTCAAGGACCGCGTCGTCGCGTGCGCTCTGAGCGCCGCCCGCGAGCTCGGCAGCAAGGTGTTCGCCTGTCCGTCGACCGGCAACCTGGCCAACGCGGTGGCCGCCGCCGGCGCCCGTGCCGGCATCCCCACCGTCGTGTTCATCCCGAGCAACCTCGAGCAGCCCAAGCAGGTCAACTCGGCGGTGTTCACCGAGAAGCTCGTCGCGGTCGAGGGCAACTACGACGACGTCAACAAGCTGGCCAGCGAGATCGCGGGCGAGGAGGACGGCTGGGCGTTCGTCACCGTCAACGTCCGCCCGTTCTACGCCGAGGGCTCCAAGACCCTCGGCTACGAGATCGCCGAGCAGCTCGGCTGGCGCCTGCCCGACCAGGTCGTCATCCCCGTCGCGTCCGGCTCGCAGCTGACCAAGGTCGACAAGGCCTTCCAGGAGCTGATCAAGCTCGGCCTCGTCGAGGACAAGGCCTACCGGATCTTCGGCGCGCAGGCCGAGGGCTGCGGCCCGGTCGCCACCGCCTACAAGGCCGGCACCGATGCGATCCGCCCGGTCAAGCCCGACACGATCGCCAAGAGCCTGGCGATCGGCAACCCGGCGGACGGCATCTACGTGCTCGACATCGCGCGTCGTACGGGTGGCGCGGTGGAGCAGGTCACCGACGAGGAGATCCGCGCCGGCATCGTGCTGCTCGCCCGCACCGAGGGCATCTTCACCGAGACCGCCGGCGGCACCACCGTGGCCGTCACCAAGAAGCTCGTGGAGACCGGCCAGCTCGACCCCGAGCTCGAGACCGTCGTCAT
>JALRKU010000135.1 GCA_023254755.1 Aeromicrobium sp.
GACGACGTACAGCGAGACGCGCGGCCACCCGCGCCTGCGCATGCGCCACGCGCCGTTCGCCGTCACGATGGCCGCCCGCGACCGCTGGCTGCACCACTTCCGCGCCGGCCTCGACGCGGTCGACCTCACGCCCGAGCAGGACGCGCAGTTCTGGGCCTACGTGCAGCACGCGGCGACGTTCATGATGAACACGCCGTAGTCGTCAGGCCACGACGGCTCAGGCCAGGACGGCTGCCGCCATCACGGCGCGCTCCTCCTCGGTGAACGCACGGGAGCGCTGCGTCTCGACGTCGAACCCGACCAGCACCGAGGTGGCGCGCAGCAGGTGGCGCTCGCCGTCGGACACGACCGACTCGATCGTGAAGGACCCGTTCCCGACGCGGCTCAGCCAGCCGTGCGCCAGGTAGGGCTCGACCCGCCAGTGCAGCTCGCCGAACGTCTGCACGGCCACCGTGCCGACCACGAACTGACCGACCGTGCGTCGGGGCAGGTGGTCGGCGATCAGCAGGACGCGACTCTCCTGGAACAGCTCGAAGATCTTCGGAAGGGTGACAGCGCCCGTGGCGTCGACGTCGCCCACGCGCACGCGCACGGGGATCGGCCCCTCGGCGCCGTCGGGCACGGTGAGCGGCGGCACCTGCCGCCACGTCGAGACGACTCGGGCGTTGACGACGGACGCGTCGTCGCCGGACCGGATCTCCTGGGTGAGCACGTCGGCGTCGAAGGTGCTGACGACCGTGACGGGCGCCAGGCTCAGCAGCAGCGGCGCCAGGAACGTGACCGTGACGTCCACGGCCCGGTCGGGGCGCACCGCACCGTCGGCGACCAGCAGGCCCTGCGCCTCCGCCGCGTACTCCAGGTAGGTCACGTTGTTCACGTGGTTGAGCACGTCGAGGTCGGCCCAGCGCATGGGCAGCTCGTGGGTCCAGGTCGTCGGATCGGGCACCCGACGATGATCGCAGGACGCGTCAGGCGCTGGCGGTCGGGTCGATCTCGACGACCGCGTCGCCCTCCTGGACGATCTGGTTGACGTCGACCAGGATCCGGCTGACGTGACCTCCCGCTGGCGCGACGACGGGGATCTCCATCTTCATCGACTCCAGCACCGCGACCGTGTCGCCCTTGGCGACCTGGTCACCGACGCGGGCCGTGATCTTCCAGATGTTGCCGACGATGTCGGCACGCGCCTCGATCACGCGCTCTCCCCGGCGGTCAGCATGCGCAGCGCCGCCACCATGCGGTCACGCGTCTCCTCAGGGTGGATGACGTCGTCGACGATGCCCGCCTCGGCCGCCAGGTAGGGCCGCGCGACGTCCTCGCGGTACCGCGCCGCGAGCTCGGTGCGCAACGCGTCGGGATCGTCCGCCGCGGCCAGCTCGCGACGGTTGAGCAGCGCGACCGCTCCGCCGGGACCCATCACGGCGATCTCCGAGCCCGACCAGGCCCACGTCACATGGGCTCCCAGGGAAGCCGAGCCCATCGCGATGTAGGCGCCGCCGAAGGCCTTGCGGACCACGACCGTGAGCTTCGGCGACGTCGTCTCGACGTACGCCTTCAGCACCTTGGCGCCGTGGGTGATGACGCCTCGTCCCTCCTCGACCGTCCCGGGCAGGAAGCCGGGCACGTCGACGAACGTCAGGACCGGCAGGTCGAACCTGCCGCAGAACTCCACGAAGCGGGCGAGCTTCACCGACGCCTTGGAGTCGAGGATGCCGCCGCGCGCCGCGGGCTGGTTGGCGACGACGCCCACCGGGCGACCGTCGAGGCGACCGAACAGCGTGAGGATGCTCGGCGCGTGCTCGGGCATGAGCTCGAGCCGGGCGCCGTTGTCGAGCACGCCGTCGAGGACGGCGTTCATGTCGAACACGACGCTCGACTTCTCCGGCACGGCGTGCGGAAGGCGCTCGACGGCGCCCGGGTTGGCGGGGACGGCGCTCTGCACCGTCTGCCGACCGCCCTTGCGGCTGGGCAGGAACGACAGCAGGAGCCGGGTCGCGTCGAACGCCTCGTCCTCGGAGTCGACCTCCAGGTGGGACACGCCGCTCGTCACGGTGTGGACCTGCGAGCCGCCGATCTCCTCGGCGGTCGCGTCCTCGCCGGTCGCGGCCTTCACGATGTCCGGCCCGGTGAGGAACATCTGCCCCTGGCCCTTGACCATGATCGTCCAGTCGGTGAGGGCCGGCGAGTAGGCAGCGGCGCCCGCGCACGGCCCCAGGATCAGCGAGATCTGCGGCACGCGCTGCTGGGCCGCCACGTTCAGGGCGAAGATGCCGCCGCAGCCGTGCAGGGCGAAGATGCCGTCGGGCACGCGCGCCCCGCCCGAGTCGTTGACGTAGACGATCGGGTAGCCCCGATCGATCGCGAACCGCTGGGCCGCCTGGATCGTCTCGGCCATCACGGCGCCGATCGCACCGGAGGCGACCGCGGCGTCGTGACAGGCGACGACGACGGGCCGACCGTCGACCAGTCCCCAGCCCGCGACGACGCCGCTGCCGGTCGGCGTGCCGTCGGGCCGGGGCCCCGCCGTGCGCAACGGCGTGAGCTCGACGAACGACCCGTCGTCGAGGAGCAGCTCGGCGCGCTCGCGCGCCGTGTGGACCCGCTTGCCCTTCGGCTCGACCCTGGCGAACCGCGCGTCGCGGCGCTGCGTGAGCACCTCGCGCTGGTCGGCCGGGGCCGGGACGGTGGGCTGCGCCGCTGTCGGAGCGGTGCGGTCGGCGTCGAGCTGAGTCACGGGCTTCTCCCAGAACATGAGGCTTTCCTCAACTCTAGCAGGAACGCGAGGAAACCCTCATCTTTGTGATCCGTGTCTCCGCCACGCTGCTGCACCACCGGCTGCCGCCTCTTGACGGGTGCGGTAGCGTGCTGGAGCATCGCCTAAGCAAGCGCTTACCTCAGCGCTCCCCGACCTCAAGGAGTTCCGTCGTGTCCGAAGTCCGCACCGCGATCGTCACCGGAGCAGCCCGCGGCATCGGCGCCGCCACTGCCAAGCGCCTCGCTGCCGACGGCCTCCAGGTCGGCGTCCTGGATCTCGACGCGTCGCACGCCCAGCCCGTCGTCGACGAGATCGTCGCGGCCGGCGGCAAGGCCACCGCGCTCGGCGCCGACGTGTCCGACCCCGACTCGGTGCAGACCGCGGTCGAGCAGGTCGTCGCCGACCTCGGCGAGCCCACGGTGATCGTCAACAACGCCGGCATCATCCGCGACAACATGCTGTTCAAGATGACGGTCGACGAGTGGGACCTCGTCATGGCCGTGCACCTTCGCGGCGCGTTCAACACCGTCAAGGCCACGCAGAAGTACATGGTCGAGGCGAAGTTCGGCCGCATCGTCAACCTGTCGAGCACGTCGGCCCTCGGCAACCGCGGCCAGGCCAACTACTCGGCCGCGAAGGCCGGCGTCCAGGGCTACACCAAGACGCTCGCCATCGAGCTCGGCAAGTTCGGCGTCACCGCCAACGCGATCGCCCCCGGGTTCATCCAGACCGACATGACCGCGGCGACCGCCGAGCGCATCGGGGTGCCGTTCGACGACTTCATCAAGTTCAGCGCCGACCAGATCCCGGTCGCGCGCGTGGGGCAGCCGGAGGACATCGCTCACACCGCGTCGTTCCTGGTCAGCGAGGGCGCCGGCTTCGTCTCCGGCCAGGTCATCTA
>JALRKU010000159.1 GCA_023254755.1 Aeromicrobium sp.
TCGCCCACGACGACGCCCTTGCGACCGAGCTGACGTGCCTTCACCGCGGTGAGCGTCCTGGCGTCGGTCGCGACCGTGTAGCGACCTCGATCGATCGTGACGACGCTGGCCGTCTCGGCGTCGTCGTACGACGGCCGGACCTTGGTGCGAGGCTGCGTCCGCCGCCGGGGGCGGTCGTACGCGTCGGGGTCGTCGTCGTAGCGGGCGGGCATCAGGAGGTCATCGCCCGTTCCCACACCGGCGCGAAGTTGGGGTAGGTCTTGACCGTGGTCACGACGTTCTCGACCAGCAGGTCGGGCACGCGCAGCGCGAGCACGACGGCGGCGTGGGCCATCCGGTGGTCGTCGTAGGTGCGGAACGTGGCGGCGTGCAGGGGCCGCGGGTCGATCGCCAGTCCGTCGTCGAGCTCGGTGACCGCACCGCCGAGGCGGTTGATCTCGGTCGCGAGAGCCGACAACCGGTCGGTCTCGTGCCCGCGGAGGTGCGCGATGCCGGTGAGGCGCGACGGCCCCTCGGCCAGCGCGGCGATCGCGGCGACGACCGGCGTCAGCTCGCCGACGTCGCCGAGGTCGAGCTCGACCCCCTGCAACGGGCCGTGCGCCGAGAACGCGACGTCGGCTCCGTGGCGCTCGACCGTGCCGCCGAACGCCTCGGCGATCCGGCGCCACGCGTCGCCGGCCTGGTCGGTGGACTCGGGCCAGTTGCGGACCACGACGCGGCCCCGCGTGACCAGGGCAGCGGCGACGAAGGGCCCGGCGTTCGACAGGTCCGGCTCGATCTCGACGTCGAGCCCCGACACGGTGCTCGACGGCACCTGCCAGTGACCGGGCGCGCTCGCGACCTCGACGCCGCGGCGCCGCAGCTCGGCGACCGTCATGTCGACGTGCGGCTGCGACGGCATGCGCTCGCCGACGTGGCGCAGGTCGAGTCCGTCGGTGAACCGGGGCGCCGCCAGCAGCAGGGCCGAGACGAACTGGCTGCTGGCGGACGCGTCGATCTCGAGGGTCCCGCCGGCGACCGCCCCCGTGCCCCGCACCGTGAACGGAAGGGTGTCGCGTCCGGCGTCGTCGACCTCGACCCCGAGGCCGCGCAGGCTCGCGATCGTGGTGTGCATGGGGCGCTCCCGCGCGCGATCGTCGCCGTCGAACGTGACGGAGGCCGCCGCGAGCGCCGCGAGCGGCGGCACGAAGCGCATGACGGTTCCGGCCAGACCGCAGTCGATCGCGACCTCACCCGTGGCTCCGTGGCCGATGGGGGACACGGTCCACTCGACGCCGTCGCGAGCCACGGTGGCACCGAGCGCCGTCAGCGCAGCGATCATCAGCTGGGTGTCCCGCGAGCCGAGGGGACGGCTCAGCACGGACGGCCGGTCGCCGATCGCGGCGAGCAGGAGGGCACGGTTCGTGATCGACTTCGACCCAGGGACGAGGATCGTGGCGTTCACGGGGTCCTCGCGGTACGGGGCGAGCCAGGGGAGGGGCTCGTCGCGGGCGGGCTTGATCCACGAGGGCGTGCTGCTCATCGTGGCTCAGCCTAGTGCGAGGCGACGGGGGCGTGCCGCGGTCGCACCGCCGACCGCGAGCGCGGCGGCCACGACGAGCGCCCCGCCGATCCCGCGCGCACCCTGCCACTCGACCGCGAAGCCGGCCAGCAGGGTGCCCGTGGTCGCCCCGATCGAGAACGCGCTGATGACCCACGCGTTGGCCTCGTTGACGTGGTGCGACACGACCGCCGACGGCGTCTGGGCGAACACCTGCGTCAGGAACGGGGGCAGGGACAGTCCGGCGACGGCCGCCGCGGCCAACCCGGCCGCGGTCGGCAGGGTCCAGACGGCGAGCGGCAGGTACAGCACTCCCAGCACGACGGCGACCGGACGCACGAGGTCTGCCGGAGGGCGACGAGGCGGGAACCGTGACACGAGGAGCGCCCCGGCCAGGGCGCCCGCCGCGTTGAGCGCCAGCGCCCACGGGCCGATCGACGGCGCGCCGGCCCGCTCGGCGTACGCCGTGGCGAGCACCGTCAGCGCCCCCACCGGCGCCGCGACACCCGTGACGACCAGCACCAGGCGCCGGAAGGCGCTCGAGGTCAGGGGACTGCCGTGCCGGCCCTCCACCCCGACCGCCGCCGAGCCGGCGACCTCGCGCCGACTCGCGAACAGCAGGCCGCCGACGAGGCCGCC
>JALRKU010000257.1 GCA_023254755.1 Aeromicrobium sp.
TAGAGCAGGATGCCCTTCGGCGGCTTGAGCTCGTGCTCGATGAACACGTCGGGATGCAGGTAGGGCAGCTCGACGGCGTCCTTGATGCTCTCGACCTGGCTGCCGAGGCCGCCGATCGAGCTGTAGTCGATGTCGGGCACCTCCTCCAGGACGAGCTCCTCGACCTCGGACTTGGGGATGCGCTCGTAGACGTAGCCCGACCGGCCGTCGAGCATCAAGGAGTCGCCGGCGCGCAGCTTGAGCGCGAGCAACGGCTCGGCGAGACGCACCACCCGCTCCTCGTCGGCGTTGCCCACGACCAGGGCGCGGGTGCCGTCGGCGAGGATCTCCTTGAGCATGACGACCTCGCCGGTCTCCTCGAACTCCAGGGCCGCGACGACGTTCATGGCCTCGTTGAGGATGACCTCCTGGCCCTTGCGCAGTCCGTCGCGGTCGACCGCGGGGCTGACGTTGACCCGCAGCTTGCGACCGCCGGTGAAGACGTCGACCGACTCGTCGTCGTTGAGCTGCAGGAACGTGCCGAAGCCCGTGGGCGGCTGGGCGAGGCGGTCGACCTCCTCCTTGAGGGTGACGATCTGCTCGCGCGCCTCGCGCAGCGTCGCGGTGAGGCGATCGTTCTGCGAGGTGACGGCCGACAGGCGCGACTCGAGGTCGTCGAGGCGGGTGCCGGAGACCCCCTCGGTGCCGAGGCGCCGACGGAGGTGCTCGACCTCCGCGCGCAAGTAGGCCAGCTCGTGCTCGGGTCCCGTGTTCACGTCGCTCATCGCGCCACCTCCTGCTGTGCGATCGACCCTACCGGCCGCCTGTGCGAAATGCGTCGTCATCTCGCTCACAGGGAGTGTCGATCCGGTGACGTTGCGACCCGGTTGCGTCAGCCCGGGTCGGCGGGAAGGTCGTCGAGCGCCTCGTCGGCGGCCGCGGGGTCGACCCAGCCGAAGGGGCGCGGTCCGTCGTAGTCGGGGCCGTACGCACCCGGTGCGGGCCGCCGGTACCGCTCGAGGGTGTGCTCACCCGGCGCCATGCGGCGGGCGATCGCCAGGTAGGCGGTGTGGCCGTTCATGCGGTGCTCGGGGCGCACCGCCAGACCCTGCAAGTGCCAGTCCCGCTGCAGGGTCTCGAACGCACGAGGCTCGGTGAAGCCGCCGGTCTCCCGCAGCGTCTCGACGAAGCGGGACAGCTGGGTCGTGGTCGCCACGTACGCGCAGATGATGCCGCCGGGGACGAGGCGCTCCAGCGCGAGCGGGACGCAGGTCCACGGGTCCACCAGGTCGAGGATCAACCGGTCGATCTCGTCCTCGGACACGATCTCGCGCAGGTCCCCGACCGTCAGCGACCAGTGGTCGGGGACGTGGCCCAGCGACTGGGCCACGTTCGCCCGGGCCTTCTCTGCGAAGTCCTCGCGGATCTCGTACGAGCTGAGCCGGCCGTCCGGTCCGACGGCCCGCAGCAGGTACGCCGACAGGCTGCCCGAGCCGGCACCCGCCTCGACCACGGTCAGGCCGGGAGCGACGTCGGCCCACATGAGGATCTGGCCGGCGTCCTTGGGGTAGACGATCGCCGCCCCGCGGGGCATCGACACGACGTACTCGTGCAGCAGGGGCCGGAACACCTGGTAGTCGCCGCCGAGCGACGACTGGATGACGATGCCCTCGGGGCGGCCGAGGATGTCGTCGTGCCGGATCTGACCCTTCTTGGTGGAGAACTCCGCGCCGGGCTCCAGGGAGAAGTTGTGGCGGCGCCCCTTGGCGTCGGTGAGCCGCACCCACTCCCCCGGCTCGAGCAGCCTCATCCGGCGGGCTGCTCGGTGCTCGTGGCGCGGTAGGCGGTGTCGAGGTCGTCGAGCGTCAGCACGCCGACGACCGTACCGTCGGCCTCGACGACCCGATAGGCCGCGGCCGGCCGCGACGCGATCTCGCGGAGCAGGTCGGTGCCGTGCAGGTCCGCGTCGAGGTCCTCGGCGTCTGCGGGCGCGTCGCCGTCGCGGGCCACGTCGCGCGCCACGAGACGGTTGACGCGTCCGTCGCGGTCCGCGTGACGGATGGCCTGGCCGGCACCGGTCCACAGGAACGCCGCGATGAGCACCGCGACGACCAGCTGGACCAGCCAGCCCGGGTCGTGGGTGCGGGTGGCCGCGACGACCACCAGGCCGATCGCCGTGAGCCGTCCGATCCAGCCGGCCACCCGGGTGCCCCAGGCCTCGCGCCGCGTGAGCGCCCAGATGACCGCGCGCAGGACCCGACCGCCGTCGAGCGGGAGTCCGGGGATCATGTTGAACGCGGCGACGAACAGGTTCACGGTGCCGAGGGTCCACGACAGGTCGGCCGTCGTGCCCGTCGTCGACCGCTCGGCGACGAGGAACGCCACGCCGATGCCGAGGGACGCCAGCGGGCCGACGACCGCGGTGACGAGCTCCTGCCACGGCGTGCGGCTCTCCCCCTCGATCGCGGTCTCTCCGCCGAGCAGGTGGAGGGTGACCGACCGGACGCGCTGGCCGAAAGCCCTCGCCGCCACGACGTGCGCGATCTCGTGGACGAGCACCGACACGTAGAGGCCGACCACGAAGCCGGTGGCCAGGACGAGCGGGCTGGACTCGGTGTGCCCCTCGAAGCGCTGGGTGAACACGACCACCAGGACGGCGCCCATGACGAGCAGCGACGGACGGACCAGGTAGTCGACGCCGCCGAGGCGCCACAGACGCCAGGTGCCGCGCGGGATCGGGCTGCTCACCGCCCCATCCTCCCAGACCTCCCCGCGACCGCTGACGAGTCACGGATTTCCGTGACGAGTCACATCTTTCCGGTGACGAGTCAGAGATTTCCGCTGACGAGACGCGTCTTTCCGGTGACGAGTCAGTCACCTCGCGGTCACGGCTCCCGTCTCCCTGGCCGGCGGCTAGAACAGGGCGCGGAGGTCGTCGGGGACGAGGCCGGCGAGGGTCGGGATCGCGACCCGACGGTCAGCCTCCGGCACCTTGACGACGTGCGGCACCACGACCACGTGGCACCCGGCGGCGTTCGCCGAGGCCGCTCCCGTCGCGGAGTCCTCGATCGCGAGGCATCGCGACGGATCGACGTCGAGCCGCTCGGCCGCCATCAGGTAGGGCTCCGGGTGCGGCTTGCCGCGGGTGACGACATCGCCGGTGACGACCGCGTCGAACGGCAACGCCGGGGCGATCTCGTCGGCGATCACCGCCCACGACATCGTGACCAGCGCCTGCGGCACCTCCTCGGCCTCGAACGCCTTGAGGAGCTCGACGGCGCCCGGGCGCCACTCGACGTGCTCGCGGACCCCCGCCACGACGCGCTCCACCAGGCGGTCGACCACCTCGGCCGCCGTCAGGGCGAGTCCGAGCGTGGTGCGGATGTACTCGCCGGCGTCGATCAGGGCGCTGCCGACCAGGTGGAGCGAGTCCTCCTCGGTCCAGATGCCGCCGTGCTCGTCGGCGAGCCGTCGCTCGGCGGCGATCCACAGGGGCTCGGTGTCGGCGATGGTCCCGTCGAGGTCCCACAGCACGGCGTCGACGTCGATCACCCCTCCAAGGCTAACGACCGGTTCGTCCGAACCCGGCTCGCAGGCCCGTGATCTCGGGCACGATGGGCGCATGATCCGCGTGTACGGGCTGCTGTGGCTCCTCGGTCTGGTGCTGTGGCTGGCGTGCTTCGTCGACGCCGTCTCCACGCGGGAGGACCGGGTCAGGAACCTGCCCAAGATCGGCTGGATCCTCATCGTCCTGTTCTTCCCCCTGGTCGGCTCGGTCGCCTGGATCGTCGCCGGTCGGCCGCAGCGCGCGCAGCGTCCCCTCGCCACCTGGGAGCGTGCGCAGCCCGAGTTCCCCGAGGACGACCGACCGGGACGAGCCGCGGCCTCGGACCCGGCGAAGGACGCCGAGTTCCTCGCCCAGCTGCGCCGCCGCGCCGAGGAGCAGCGGATGGAGTACCGCCGCCAGCAGCAGCAGGCGCGCCGCGAGGGTGACGACGACACCGGGTCCACCCAGCGGTAACGACCCGTGTCGTCACTCGTTGAGTGGCACAATGGAACCCCGTTCGGGATCCCCCGCAGGCCCAGGCGAGCCCGCCGCAGGCCGGAGGTCCCCAGCGTTCCCTCGTTCGACAGCCGTCAGAAGGAATGCTCCGTGTCGCACCCTGACTTCCCCGTTCACCACCGCCCCGACCCCACCGAGGCGCTGACCGAGACCCTGGCCGAGCAGCACTTCGCCACCATCCAGCAGCTGGTCGCCGCCGAGCCGGTCTCGATCGCCCTGCTCACCGGTTCCACGCCGGCCGCGCGCCGGGCGGAGATCCTCGAGCGGCTCGAGAGCGGCGAG
>JALRKU010000267.1 GCA_023254755.1 Aeromicrobium sp.
CTTCGACCTCGCCACCGCGATCGACAACTCGCTCAAGAACCAGCCCTACAACACCCCGGCCGGGGCCACGGTCTTCCTCATGGCCGAGCAGCTGGACTGGATGAACGGCCAGGGCGGCCTCAAGGCGATGGTCGAGCGGACCACCGCGTCCTCGGACGCGCTCTACGGCTGGGCGGAGCGGACGTCGTACACGACGCCCTACGTGGCGAAGCCCGAGCACCGCTCGCTGGTCATCGGCACCATCGACTTCGACGAGTCCATCGACGCCGCGCAGGTGGCGAAGGTGCTGCGCGCCAACGGGATCGTCGACACCGAGCCGTACCGCAAGCTCGGCCGCAACCAGCTGCGGATCGCGATGTATCCCGCGATCGACCCCTCCGACGTGGAGAAGCTGACCGCGGCGATCGACTTCGTCGTCGACAAGCTCTGAGCCACTGACGGTCGAGGCCCCGAACTACTCGTCGGGTCGCTGAACGCGTCCTGCTCCCGCGGGCCGACCCACGGTCTGGTCTCATGGGTCCATGAAGGACTCCGTCACGGTGCACATGGACGCCACGCCGCAGCAGGTGTGGGACGTCGTCTCCGACATCACCCGCACGGGCGAGTGGAGCCCCGAGACCTTCGAGGCTCGCTGGACGCGCGGATCGACCGGTCCCGAGGTCGGTGCGTGGTTCAAGGGGCACGTGCGGCGCAGCGGCAGGGGGCCGGTCACCTACTGGTCGCTGTGCCGCGTCACGGCGTGCGAGCCGGGCCGCGAGTTCGGCTTCTCGGTGGGCGCCGCCGACCAGGTGATCAACAACTGGCACTACCTGATCGAGCCCGCGCCCGGCGGCGGCTCCGACGTGACCGAGTCGTTCCGGCTCGAGCCGTCGGCGCTCACCCGGGTCTACTGGCTGCTCGCCGGGTGGATCCGTGGCCGGTACAACCGCCGCAACATGCAGCAGTCGCTCGAGCGCATCAAGGCGATCGTCGAGGCGTCACCGTCCGACGGTGCCCCCGCCGGAGCATGACCGCGTGGGATCGTCGACCGTGCGCTTGATCCCCGACTCGATGGACCCTGTCGTCGTCGCCGAGGTCGACGCGCGGCTCGTCGCGGTGGCCCGCGACCACGAGGTCCGCGTGCTGTGGGCGATCGAGAGCGGCAGCCGCGCGTGGGGCTTCCCGTCGCCCGACAGCGACTACGACTGCCGCTTCCTCTACGTCCGCCGGCCGGCCACGTACACGTCGCTGTGGCCCGTGCGCGACGTCATCGAGACGCCGCTCGACCGGATCTTCGACGTCAACGGCTGGGACCTCGCCAAGGCGGTGCGCCTCGCGGTCGGCGGCAACGCGACGGTCGGGGAGTGGCTGCGGTCGCCGATCGTCTACTCCGGTGACCCGGACCTGCGCGACAGCGCCGTCGCTCTCGTCGACGTCGTCGCCGACCGCTCACAGCTGACGCGGCACTACCTGCACGTCGGCCGCAACCAGCTCGACCGGGCCGGTGACGGCCGGCTCAAGCGGGTCTTCTACGCCCTGCGCCCGGCGCTCGCGCTGCGGTGGCTGCGGCAGCACCCCGACCGCGTCGCCGTGCCGATGGACCTGCCGACGCTGCTGCTCGAGGTCGATCTCCCGGCTGCCGCGGTCGAGCAGGTCGAGGACCTGGTCGCGCTCAAGGCCCGCACGCGCGAGATGGGCACCGGCAGCGTCCCGGCCGAGGTGCGGGCGCTCGTCGCGGCCGAGCTGGAGCACGCCGAGACGACGCAGACCGCACCGGATCCGACCGACCTGGCCCGACGCCGCGTCGTCGCGGACCAGTGGTTCCAGCAGGCGCTGGAGCGCTGGGCGTGAGCGGCAGGGCGCACCACTAGGCTGCAGTCATGCCTGACATCGACATCGGCGCGGCCAAGCGAGGCCGGCGTGCGTACTCGTTCGACGACATCGCGATCGTCCCGAGCCGTCGCACCCGCGATCCCGAGGAGGTGTCGACGGCCTGGCAGATCGACGCCTACCGCTTCGAGCTGCCGATCGTCGCGGCCCCGATGGACTCGGTCATGAGCCCGGAGACCGCGATCGCGCTCGGGCGGCTCGGAGGGCTCGGCGTGCTCGACCTCGAGGGCCTCTGGACGCGCTACGACGACCCCGACCCGCTGCTCGAGGAGATCGCGACCATCGACGGTCCGGGGGCCACGCAGCGTCTGCAGGAGATCTATGGCGAGCCGATCAAGCCCGAGCTGATCGCCGAGCGCCTCCAGCAGGTCCGTTCGGCCGGCGTCACGGTCGCGGGCGCGCTCTCTCCCCAGCGCACGAAGCAGTTCGCCGACGTGGTGGTCGACGCCGGCGTGGACCTGTTCGTCATCCGCGGCACGACCGTCTCGGCCGAGCACGTGTCGGGCCAGATGGAGCCGCTCAACCTCAAGCAGTTCATCTACGAGCTCGACGTCCCCGTGATCGTCGGCGGCTGTGCCACGCACCAGGCCGCCCTGCACCTCATGCGCACGGGTGCCGCCGGCGTCCTGGTGGGCTTCGGCGGGGGCGCCGCGCACACCACCCGCTCGGTGCTGGGTGTCGCCGTCCCGATGGCCAGTGCGGTCGCCGACGTGGCCGCGGCGCGCCGCGACTACCTCGACGAGTCGGGCGGACGCTACGTGCACGTCATCGCCGACGGATCGATCGGTCGCAGCGGCGATCTGGCCAAGGCCATCGCCTCGGGGGCCGACGCGGTCATGATGGGGTCGCCGTTCGCACGCGCCGTCGAGGCACCCGGCCGGGGCTTCCACTGGGGTGCCGAGGCCTGGCACCCCGACCTGCCGCGCGGCGAGCGGGTCGAGATCGGCACGGTCGGCGACCTCGAGTCGGTGCTGTTCGGCCCGTCGTCGGTCCCCGACGGCACGATGAACCTCATCGGGGCGTTGCGGCGCGCGATGGCGACCACCGGGTACACCGACCTCAAGGAGTTCCAGCGGGTCGAGGTCGTCGTCGGATGACCCTGACGGTCGCGACGGCCCAGCTCGCCTCGGCGGGCGACGTCGAGACCGACATCGCCTCGGTCGTCCGCGCCATCGAGCAGACGGACGGCGTCGACCTGCTCGTCCTGCCCGAGCTGTTCCTCGGTGGCTACCGGATGCCCCCGGTGGTCGTCGGCGACGCCGATCCGCGCCTGCAGGTCATCGAGGACGCCGCCGCGGCCCGGGGAGTCGTCGTGCTCGTCGGTGCCTGCCTCGACGGACCCGACGGCTTCACCATCTCCTTGCTGGAGCTGGGACGCGGCACGCGGCGGGTGTACGACAAGCAGAATCCGTGCGGCGAGGAAGCTCGTCACGTCGTCGCCGGTGCGCACAGCGTGCTGATCGACGTCGCCGGATGGTCGGTCGGCCTGTCGATCTGCTACGACGGCTGCTTCCCCGAGCACGCCCGGACGCTCGCCCTGGCCGGCGCCGAGGTGTACGTCGCGTCGGTCGCCTACTTCGCCGGCGGTGGTCACCGACGCGAGCTGTACTACCGGGCGCGCGCGGTCGAGAACGGGATGTACGTCGTGGTCAGCGGTCTGGCCGGATCCGTCGCGGGAGCGACCTTCGACGGCGGCAGCGCGGTCTACGACCCCGAGGGCCGCGTCCTGACCGAGGTCGGCCCGGGGGAGGGCGTCGCGGTCGCGTCGCTCGATCGCGCCGCTCTCCAGGCCACCCGCGCGCAGCACACGATGCTCGCGGACGTGCGCGAGCCCGCTCCGCTCGTGCGGCGATGACCGACGTCGTCGAGGTCCCGGCCGACGATCCGCGCGTCGCGGCCCTGAGGGCCGCGATGGGCGACGAGATGGCCGACCTCTACGGACGACCGCGCCACGGCGCGACCGCCGAGCAGATCGACCCGGCCACGGTCGCCGTCACCGTGCTCGCGACGTCCGACGCGGGCGAACCCGTCGGCACTGCGGCTCTGCGGCGGGTCGGCGTCGACGTCGAGGTCAAGCGGATGTACGTGGTCCCCGGTGCGCGCGGAACCGGGCTGGCGGGACGACTCCTCGACGTCATGGAGGAGCACGCCGTGCGGCTGGGCGCCGAACGGATCCTGCTGCACACCGGCGAGCGGCAGACCGCCGCGCTGGCGCTGTACCGCCGTCGGGGCTACCGCGAGGTCCCCGTCTTCGAGCCGTACCTCGACGTGCCGGAGTCGGTGTGCTTCGCGCGCCCGGCTCGGTCGGCCTGACGCTCCCGGGCCGGATCGGCGTCGCGTGACGCACGTCGCCGGAACGCCCCGTTGACGCCGGAAGGCCATGCCCTAGCATGGTGAGGCTTGCCTCACTGGCACGCATCCCATGTCCCAGAAAGTCCTGCGATGAAGCGAACGTTCGCCGCGGCCGGCGTCCTCTCCCTGTCCGTCCTCGTGCTCACGGCCTGCGCCGACGATCCGTCCGAGTCCGGCGATCTCACGGTCAAGGCCGACGACTCGACCTGCTCGATCTCGACGACCGACCTCGAGGCCGGCCCGCAGACGTTCAAGGTCACCAACTCGGGCAGCAAGGTCACCGAGTTCTACGTGTACGCCGAGGGCGACCGGATCATGGGCGAGGTCGAGAACATCGGCCCCGGCCTGTCGCGCAACCTGGTCGTCGACCTCAGCAAGGGCACCTACGAGGGCGCCTGCAAGCCGGGCATGGTCGGCGACGGCATCCGCCAGACCATCAAGGTCTCGGGCGAGGCCGCCAAGCCGTTGTCGGACTCCGAGGAGCTCAAGGCTGCTGCCGCCAGCTACGAGCGCTACGTCGAGTCGCAGACCGGTGCCCTGATCGAGAAGACCGAGGAGTTCGTCGCCGCCGTCAAGGCCGGCAACGTCGACGAGGCCAAGACGCTGTTCCCGATCGCCCGCACCTACTGGGAGCGCATCGAGCCCGTCGCCGAGATCTTCGGCG